>CAYNGF010000019.1:0-45801 GCA_964396515.1 uncultured Paludibacter sp. | reverse complement strand
TTACTGTGGCGAATATAAAAAGAGTAAAAATAAACGAGATTTTTTTTGACGAATCTGGCGATAAATGGTATCGGTCGAAAGTGAATTTCGTAACTTATGATGAAGAAAGTCAAACCGAAAAACGTACCGCTGTAACTATGTTTTTACAAGCTGCTGATTTTACCCATGCACTTGAAAATTTAAAAAAAGGAATGCAAGGTACTATGGCAGATTATGAAATAGCTTCTATTACAGAGACTCTTTTGATGGATGTTTTTAGGTTTCAGGATTCAAAAGTACCTGCACATTTAGTTTCAGAAAATTAAATTTCTATTACTGATATGTCAATTTGCCAAAATATTGAGTTACTCAGAAAAAAGATACCTGATAATGTAAAGTTGGTTTGTGTTAGCAAATTACATTCAACAGAGGAAATTATGGAGGCATATAATGCAGGTGAGCGTATTTTTGGTGAAAATAAAGTACAGGAACTTTCTGCAAAACATGAAACCCTTCCCAAAGATATCGAATGGCATTTTATTGGACACCTGCAAACAAACAAAGTAAAGTATATTGTACCCTTTGTTTCTCTAATTCATGGAGTTGATACACTGAAATTATTAAAAGAAATTGATAAGGCAGCCTCTAAAGTCAGTAAAGTTGTAAATTGTTTGTTGCAAATACATATAGCTGAAGAAGATACAAAATTTGGTTTTTCGGAAGAAGAATTAACCGGAGTTTTAGAATCATCTGAAATGGCCGAGTTGCACAATGTAAATATTTGTGGTTTAATGGGTATGGCCACTTTTACTTCCAATCAAAATCAGGTTCGCAAAGAATTAAGGCAACTGAAAACACTTTTCGACAAACTTAAATCAACTTATTTTGCTGATAATAATCATTTTAAAGAACTATCGATGGGAATGAGTGATGATTACCAAATAGCGATAGAAGAGGGGAGTACAATGGTCAGAATTGGCACTGCAATATTTGGAATGCGGAATTATACCTGAAAAATATGAAAATTGCAGTTTACTCCGGTTCATTCAATCCTGTGCACAATGGTCACACTTTGTTGGCTAAACATCTGATTGATAATAATCTGGTTGACGAGGTCTGGTTTATAGTTTCCCCTTGTAATCCACTGAAAGAGCAAAAAGAACTGATTGATGAACATCTAAGACTTGAAATGTTGATGCTTGCAATTGCAAATGAAACGCGTTTTAAAGCATCTGATGTGGAGTTTACCATGTCAAATCCATCTTATACCATTGATACTTTACAGCGTTTAAATCAATTATTTCCAGAGAAAGAATTTTGCCTTATAATTGGAAGCGACAATGCTTTAGTTTTCGATAAATGGAAGAATTACAAAGAAATACTGTCAAATTATGAAGTTTTAGTTTATCCACGGAAAGGCTATAATTTTTCTGAAGTTGCTGATATTTATCCACAAATGAAGTTGCTTAATACTCCTTTATACAATATATCATCATCACAAATCAGAAAAGCTTTGAAACAAAAAAAAGATGTACGTAGATGGTTACATCCCGAAGTTTTGAAATTCATATTAGAAAATGAACTGTATTTTTAGTTCAAAGAGATTATTGGGTTTATACCGATAAACTTTTTAAACTTCTTAAACTGATAAACAAACTCACAAATACGGATTATTCTTTTTTTCCTCACCAATAGTAGTTGACTCACCATGTCCGCAGTATACTAAGGTAGAGTCGGGGAGAGGTAACAAACGATTTGTGATAGAGCGAATTAATGTGGCATAATCGCCTTTCTGCAAATCTGTACGACCAATAGATCCCCTAAAAAGTACATCACCGGCAAACAAAACACCATCTTTTTCACCGTAAAAACACATGCTTCCAGGCGAGTGTCCGGGACAATGTAGAGCTTTTAGAGTGGAATTTCCAAATTTAATTTCTTGATTGTCATAAATATAATTGCCTATCTCCTGTGCGTTTTCTTTCAATGGCAAGCCAAACATTGCAGCCTGAATCTTTACATTTTCAAGTAAAAACTCATCTTCCTTGCAGGCTTCAGGTTTTAAACCATAAGTTTCAAATAAATATTTATTTCCGAACTGATGATCGATATGTAGATGTGTATTTAAAACTTTTTTCAATTGCAGGTTATTTTCTGTAATATATCTTTCTAATTTATGCTTTTCCCCAATATCTAAACAACCGGCATCAATTATTATAGCTTCGTTTGTTTCATCCCATAGTAAATATGTATTTACTCTGAACGGATTGAATGTAAATGTTTTAACTGTCATTGAGTTGAATTTAAAAGTTTGAAAATTAACCCTTTACTTTTGTGTTCTTTGTTCTTTTCTTGTTGTTTTTAATCTTGCTTCTTTGTTCTTTGCTCTTAAACAGGTACATATACTACCTTTTTAGTTTTAAAAAATTCTTCTTTAAAAAACTCGCTAATATCAAACACACTTGTTCTGTTTTTGAATGGCATGATTTCATGCTGTAATTCACCACCTTTAAGGCAGATAATACCATTAGGCAGCGCATTTTTGCCATCTTTTAAAATGTTCTTCGAACTTAGTTTAAAAAGATCGGTCAGAGGCATTACTGCACGGCTTACAACAAAATCAGCTTTCTGCTTTTCCTCCTGAATTCTATGGTGTTTTAATTCTATGTTTTTTAAGTTTATAGCGTTACTTACTTCAATTCCCACTTTAATTTTTTTCCCTATAGAATCGATCAATAAAAAATCACATTCCGGAAAAAGTATCGCCAACGGGATTCCTGGAAATCCGCCGCCTGTACCTACATCTAATATTTTTGTTCCCGGTTTAAAACCGAGAACTTTAGCAATTGCGAGTGAGTGAAGTACATGATGTTCGTATAAATTATCGATATCTTTTCGCGAAATTACGTTAATTCTTTCGTTCCAATAACGATACAATTCACCAAGCATTGCAAATTGTTCTTTTTGTATATCGTTTAAATCAGGAAAATATTTGAGAATTAGTTCCATAGCAATTTTTTATTTCTATTACAAAAGTACGAAAGTTCAGTAAATTTTCAGTAATGAACTTAAATTTTTATCTTTGCACCCGAAATTCAAATAATATCAGTTTATAAGACTGATCGCTTTTTAATGTAAATTATTGATATATAGAATTATGAGAGCTTATGTATTTCCCGGACAGGGAGCACAATTTCCAGGAATGGGTAAAGATTTGTATGAAAATTCGGCATTTGCCAAAGAATATTTTGAAAAAGCCAATGAAATTCTGGGTTTCAGAATTACTGACCTTATGTTTGAAGGAACTGTTGAAGACTTAAAACAAACAAAGGTTACACAACCTGCAGTTTTCCTGCATTCTGTTATATCCGCATTTGTACAGGGTGAAAATTTTAAACCTGAAATGGTTGCAGGTCATTCACTAGGTGAATTTTCAGCACTTGTGGCTGCTGGAGCTATGACTTTTGAAGATGGATTGAAATTGGTTTATGCTCGTGCTATGGCAATGCAAAAAGCCTGTGAAATGGAGCCATCAACAATGGCTGCTGTTTTAGGACTAAGCGACGAAGATGTTGAAGAAGTCTGCGACTCTATTAAAGATGCCATTGTTGTTCCTGCTAATTATAATTGTCCCGGTCAATTGGTTATTTCCGGTTCATTCGATGGAATCGACAAAGCTTGCGAATTATTGAAAGCAAAAGGAGCAAAACGAGCTTTAAAATTACCTGTTGGTGGAGCGTTTCACTCTCCGTTGATGCAACCTGCAAGCGAAGAGTTACGAACTGCTATAGAAAATACTACATTCTCAAAACCTATATGTCCTGTATATCAGAATGTTAATGCATATCCACAAACTGATCCGGAGCAAATTAAACAAAACCTGATTGCACAGCTTACTGCACCTGTACGTTGGACACAAACTGTAAAAAATATGGTTACCGATGGTGCCACAGAATTCATTGAATTAGGTCCAGGCGATGTTTTAAAAGGTTTAGTAAAAAAAATAAGCCCTGAAGTTACAACTGCTTAAATCAGAAATAGTAATAGTTTTCAACAATCTAAATGCAGAAATTCAAATCTTTCTGCATTTTTTTGTTTATAAACTAAATTTTTCATTAAGCAAATAATTGTCTCTACATTTCTCAATCGATATTTTTATTGTACTTTTGTATATAAATTCAGATTGATAATATTCATTTTTGGTAAATTGCAAATATAATTATGTACAGAACACACACTTGCGGAGAATTAAGACTGAAAAATCTTACTCAAACAGTAACATTATCAGGCTGGGTACAGCGTACCCGTAAAATGGGAGGGATGACTTTTATTGATATCCGCGACCGATATGGCATAACGCAGCTGGTATTTAACACAGAAATAAACCCTGAATTATGTGAACAAGCAAACAAACTTGGGCGTGAATTCGTAATTCAGGTAATGGGTATTGTAGCTGAGAGGAGCAATAAAAATTTAAATATACCTACAGGTGAAATTGAAATAATTGTCGATGAGCTAAAAATTTTGAACGAAGCAAAAACGCCTCCATTTACTATTGAAGATAATACAGATGGGGGTGATGAATTGCGAATGAAGTATCGCTATCTCGATTTACGTCGTAATTCGGTGCGTAATAATTTGATATTAAGACATCAAATGGCTTTCGAAACGCGCAGATATTTAGATCAGCATGGCTTTCTTGAAGTTGAAACACCGATACTGATTGGTTCAACTCCTGAAGGTGCACGCGACTTTGTGGTTCCTTCTCGTATGAATCCCGGCGAATTTTACGCACTTCCTCAATCACCACAACTTTTCAAGCAATTATTGATGGTTTCCGGCTTTGATCGTTACTTTCAGATTGCCAAATGTTTCCGTGATGAAGATTTACGTGCCGACCGTCAACCTGAATTTACTCAAATCGATTGTGAAATGTCGTTTGTTGAACAGGAGGATGTTTTACAAACTTTTGAAGGATTGGTTAAACATTTGTTCAAATTTGTAAAAAATATCGACTTTACCGATGCTTTTCCTCGTATGACCTGGCACGATGCCATGAAGTATTATGGTTCTGATAAACCCGATATTCGCTTCGATATGAAGTTTGTAGAATTGAAAGAAGAAGTTTCAGGTCATAATTTCATAGTTTTTGACAGTGCAGAATATGTTGGAGGAATATGCGCTGAAGGATGTGCTTCATATACACGTAAGCAGATTGATGAACTGACAGATTTTGTAAAGCGACCGCAAATTGGTGCCAAAGGTTTAATTTATATTCGTTACGAAGTAGATGGATCAATTAAATCTTCTATAGATAAATTTTATTCATTGGAAGATTTAAAAGATATTGCCCAAATGTTCAACGCTAAACCCGGCGATTTAATATTGATTTTAGCCGGTGATAAAACAAAAACACAAAAGGCATTAAGCGAATTACGACTTGAAATGGGAGAGAGGTTAGGGCTTCGCAACAAAAATGTTTTTGCACCGCTTTGGGTAATAGATTTTCCGCTTTTTGAATGGGATGCTGAAACCCAACGTTATTATGCTATGCACCACCCATTTACATCACCTAAACCTGAAGATATAGCGCTACTTGATAAAGATCCGGGTAAAGTAAGAGCGAATGCTTATGATATGGTAGTAAACGGCGTTGAATTAGGTGGAGGTTCTATTCGAATTCATGACAGCGAATTACAAAACCGTATGTTTCAGTTACTAGGTTTTACTCCTGAAAAGGCACAGGCTCAATTTGGATTTCTTATGAACGCATTTAGTTTCGGTGCACCTCCTCATGGTGGTTTGGCTTTCGGACTTGATCGTTTTGTTTCTCTTTTTGCAGGATTAGATAGTATTCGTGATTGTATTGCTTTCCCAAAAAATAACTCGGGTAGGGACGTGATGATTGATGCTCCATCGAAAATTGATGACTCTCAATTAGAAGAACTTAACTTGATAATAAATTTACCAAAATAAATTGATGTGAATTATTTTAATTCATTTAGAAGCGGTTATTAAACCGCTTCTTTATTTATGTATTCAATTATCCAATTTTTTTCTGAACGTGTTTTCATCGAAAAAAACAGATTTTGTGAACATTGCTGCAAATCCGTTTGAATTAATTGATAAATTAATTTTCAACAATCCTAATAATATAAGGCTCAAAGGGGGTATGTATAATTACCTATTTGACATAATATAAATTATAGGAATTTTATATTAATCAATTGGAGAAAGTTTTCTGAGTTTAATTCCTGCATTTTGTATACCTTCTTCTAAAGTTAATGCATTGTAAGAATCAAATGATTTCAACGTGATTAATGCACACGCTAATGCATCGTCGCCGGCACGATGATGATTGAATTTAATTTCATGAAAATCACATAATGCACCGAGTGAATGAGATGATAAATTTTTCCAGGTTTTTCGGGCTAAACTTACACTGCAAAAATATTGTGATTTCGGTACTGCCAAATCATAATACTTTAAAGTTGATCGTAAAACATTCATATCGAATGCAGCATTATGCGCAACAAGAGTGGTTTCATCTAAAAATGGGCTTATCTCCGACCATAATTCTTCAAAATTTTTTGATTCAGCAACATCTTCTGAAGTTATTCCATGTACACGCTGATTATATGGATTCATGTAAGGAAAACATGCGGGTTTTATCAGCCATGATTTAGTAAATGCAATTTTACCGTTTTCAACAACTGAAATGCCAATTTCACAAGGGAAACTTGCATGTGCAGTTTCAAAATCAATAGCAGTAAAATTCATAAAAATTGAACCGTAACTTCTTTATCTTCATTAACCTCATCAAAATTATACATCAATAGACTGAATTTCAACAAGCAATTCATCTTTCATTACATTTTGTCCCTGTTGAACTTTAATCTTTTTAATAACGCCATTACAATTGGCATTAATTTCATTTTGCATTTTCATTGCCTCGAGACTTAATACAGGTTCGCCTGCATTAACAAGATCGCCCTCGGCAAGAAAAACATCGACAATTTTTCCGGGCATCGGAGCTTTAATATTATTGCTTTCTGCTTTATTTACATCCGTATTAATCATCCCTCTGCGAATATATGAAAAAATTGATTCGATGCTGAATTTGTACTCAACACCGTTAACTCTTATAATCGCTTTATTTTGATCTCGTGAAACCAATTCACAGTGATAACGGTGGTTTTTCCACTCAAAAACATACTCAAAATCATCCTGTTCGATGAAATTAATATTCTTTTCTTCACCATTGATTACGGGATTCGATTCTTTTGGAATATACATTTTATATCGTTTACCTTTTTCGCTTAAGGTAATAAATAATCGTGAAGCATCGCGTTTGTAAATGTATGATGTGGCCATATTAATACTTTAAATTTTATTAGTTATATTTCAGTATGTTAGACGTTTATTTAAAACCCAAACATTGAGTTTATCAGGTTTATATGCAGGAATATCCGATGAAAGCTGAAGATATTCCGAAGCATATAAAATGGTAGCAGCCAATGCTCCTAACATTTCGTCATCTTCATTTTCGAGCATTTCAGGTGTAAAAACATTATCAATCCAACGTGTAGTGTAGGTTGCATTTACAAAATCGGGATGTTGCAATACTGTTCTTGCAAAGGGAACAGTTGTTTTAATTCCTGCAATATGAAATTCATTCAATGCATGGACAGTTTCTTCAATTGCTTTTTTTCGATTTTCTGCTTTAACTATTATTTTTGCTATCATCGAATCGAAGTTCGAAGTAACTACAGACCCATTTTCAACACCTGTTTCAATTCGAATGTTATTTCCAAGGGGGAAATGAATTCTGTCAATCAGCCCGGTTTGAGGACTGAATCTGTTTTGGGCATCTTCAGTGTTTACCCTGCATTCAATTGCCCAACCATCAATTTTTATATCAGACTGATTAATTGTGAGTTGTTCGTCAAGCGCAATACGTATTTGCCAGTCAACTAAATCAATACCGGTAATCATTTCAGTAACAGGATGTTCTACCTGAATACGAGTGTTCATCTCCATAAAGAAATAATTACTGTTTTCATCAAGAATAAACTCTATGGTTCCGGCTGAGAAATAACCAATTGATTTGGCAAATTTTACAGCCATCTCTCCCATTTCTTTTCTCATTTGTTCCGATACACTGGCCGAGGGAGCTTCTTCAATTAATTTTTGATGTTTACGTTGCAATGAACATTCACGTTCACCTAAATGAATTACATTTCCATATTTATCTCCAAGAATCTGAAATTCAATATGTTTTGGATTTTGAATGTATTTCTCTATAAACAAATCACCATTACTAAAAGCGGAAATTGCTTCGTCGGTTGCTGATTTAAAGTTTCGTTTTAAGTGTTCGGGCTTTTCCACTATTCGCATGCCTCGTCCTCCCCCACCAGCTGCAGCTTTTAAAATAAGAGGATATCCAATTTTTACTGCATTAATTTCAGCATCTTCTTCATTTTTTACCGGACCGTTACTTCCCGGAACAAGCGGTAAACCTGCATTAACAGCCATTTGCTTTGCAACGGTTTTCAGTCCCATATTTCTAATTAATTCGGGTGAAGGACCTACAAAATTTATGTTGTTATCAACACAAAGCTGAGCAAAATCAGGATTTTCAGATAAAAATCCATATCCCGGATGTATTAAATCTATATTATTTTCAACAGCAAGCCTTACAATTAACTCTCCATCCAAAAATACTGAAGTAGCGTTTAATGCATCATGTGCATAAATTATTTCGTCAGCATAATTAAGATAAAGAGCATCAGGGTCTTTATCACTTTTTAGTGCAACAGCTACTAAACCAAGTTTGTGCGCTGATCGTATTATGCGAATAGCTATTTCACTTCTATTAGCTATTAGAATTCGTTTTTTCATTTATATTTATTTCAGTTAAATATTTTTATCCTTTTAATTTGCTGTAAATGAATGAATTATAGGGGAATACTTCCATGTTTTCGAGCAGGTTTTGAGTATTGCTTATTGGCAAGAATTTCAAACGAAGTAATCAGAATTTTTCTAGTATCAGAAGGATTTATCACCTCATCAATAAGTCCGAATTCTTCGGCTTTAAAGGGATTTGCAACTTCGTTTTTGTAGTTTTCAATTAATTTTTTCTCTAATTCTTCTCTGTTTTCTGCCTTTGATAATTCATGCTTGTTTACAATTTTAATTGCACCACCAGGACCCATCACTGCAATTTCGGCTGTAGGCCAGGCAAAATTAAAATCGCCACCGGTATTTTTACTGCTCATAACAATGTAAGCACCACCATAAGCTTTACGGGTAATTACAGTAATTTTTGGTACAGTAGCCTCGCAAAATGCATACAGTAATTTTGCACCATTACGGATAATGCCATTATGTTCCTGTTCAATTCCGGGAAGAAAACCGGGAACATCTTCGAAAATTAATAAAGGAATATTAAAAGCATCACAAAAACGTACAAACCTTGCTCCTTTTATGCTTGCATTTATATCAAGTGTACCTGCCATTACTTTCGGCTGATTTGCTACAATTCCAATTGATTTTCCGTTTAATCGTGCAAATCCAACAATAATATTTTGAGCCCAACGCTCATGTACTTCGAAAAAAGTATCTTTATCAACCACGATATTGATAATTTCTTTCATGTCATAGGGTTTATTCGGATCATCGGGTACAATTTTATTCAGATATTCCTGCCGGGTTTTATAAAAATTGGTCTGATGTGAGACAGGTAATGTTTCGTAATTATTTGAAGGTATGTAAGATAGTAATTTTCTGATAAGCAAAATAGTATGTTCTTCATCGTCTGAAACAAAATGTGCCACACCGCTCTTTGTGGCATGAACATTTCCACCACCCAGTCCTTCCATGTCAATTTCTTCGTTAAGTACCTCTTTTACCACATCAGGACCTGTAACAAACATGTAAGAAGTCTGATCGGTCATAAAAATAAAATCGGTAAGTGCAGGTGAATAAACAGCACCACCGGCTGCCGGACCCAAAATTGCTGAAATTTGAGGAATAATACCTGAAGATTTTACATTGTTTTTGAAAATCGTAGCATAAGCCGATAAACTTTTTACGCCCTCCTGAATACGAGCTCCACCGGAATCCATCAATCCTACAATTGGTGCACCGAGTTTATGTGCCATTTCCTGTACTTTGGCAATTTTCATACCATGAGCATAGCCAAGCGAACCTCCTAAAACACTGAAATCCTGAGCATAAGCAAACACACTGCGTCCCTGAACTTTTCCATGTCCGACAACAACTCCATCGCCAAAATTATTTATTTTACTGCTTTGAGGTTTCTGCCAGGGTGAAACAAAGGCATCGAATTCAAAAAATGTTCCTTCGTCGAATAAAACGTTAATACGCTCACGTGCAGTGAGTTTTCCTTTTAAATGCTGTTTCTGTGTGGCATTGTCTTCCATTTCACGCAATGCCTTTATTCTTTGCTCGTAAATCTGACTTTTATTCATTTTTTTTATGATAATTTCTTTGTCTATTTTATGAAACGTTTTTCTTTAACATTTATTGAAAAATAGAAAAACCGCACAAAAGTAATACAATTGTGCAGTTATTTCTATGTTTTAAAATTTTTTTTAACTATTGAGTAAAAGAAGTCAAACAAAAATCCAAAGTAAAATTACTACAATCAAAAGTGCTGGCAACATATTCATTATTCGTAACTTCTTAATTTCAAGAATATTAATACCCAATCCAATTAGAAGTATTCCACCAACACTCGTTAATCCCTGTATAATTGCAGGCGTAAAAAATGATGAAGCCAATAATGCAATTAGTGTAATTATACCTTGAAATATTAAAAGAGGAATTGACGAAAAAACTACACCTATACCAAATGCCGAGGCAAGCAATAATGCTGAAAAAAAATCCATAAATGATTTTGTAAACAGCAGTTCGTGGGAGCCTCGAACTCCTTCGTCCACAGCACCAACAATGGTCATGGAGCCAATACAAAAAAGAAGAAAAGCCGTAATTAAACCTTCTGAAAATTTTTCTTTACCAATTTTCAATTTGATTTTAAGATATTCGCTGAATATTTCTGTTTTTTTCTCCAAATTAATCCATTCTCCTATGAGCGAACCAAGTGCAATACTTCCTACAACAATCAGAATATTTTCCATTTTTACAACCATAGTAATTCCTATGGCAAGTGTAAAAAGTCCAACAGCCTGAAAATAAATAGAAACAATACGTTCAGGCATATTTTTTTTAAGAAAAATTCCTATTGTTCCTCCAAGAATAACTGCACCTGCATTTACGATAGTTCCGAGCATAATATTTTTTGAGATTTTGATTAAATACAAAAGTAATCGATATTTGTTTATTGAAGTAATTTTTATTCACGAAAAAACAAAATTGGATTATAATATGTTAATAATGAATTACAAGAAAATCAAATTTAGTTTTTATGACAAAAGAAATACTTTTTCTACTGATAAGTTTACCGGTTATTTTTTTTTCTCATTCAGAAGTATAATACGACCACATACGCACGGCTTCGCAAGATTCTTTGGATGGGAAATTATGATATGGATATATCTGTCAGTGAAAACTTTTTGGTTTGTGAAAATATTTTCATTTCATCAAATTGTTTCTTGGATTTTGCTGGCAATCTCTGTTTTTTTTCGCACTTAAAGGATTTGTGAATTTGTTGTTAAAGGGTAAACCTTCAAAAGAGCGTAGTGAAAAACATTTATTTAACTTTGAAAAAACAACTGAATTGGTTGAAACCGGGATTTATAAATATATTCGTCATCCTTTATATGCCTCGCTCATATATATGAGTTGGGGTATGACTTTGAAGAATCCTACTTTTATGTTGATAATTTTGACTATAACAGCTACCTGGTTATTTTATATTACAGCCAAAAAAGATGAAAAAGAATGTATAGAATACTTCGGTGAAAAATACTCTAAATATATGAATCACAGTAAAATGTTTATTCCTTATGTAATATAAATTACAACTTTAAGGAGTAATTTTATCAATTCCTTCAACTGGAACAGTCAATTTTAGTTTTCGTTTATTTGGTTTTGAAATATTTTTTTTTAGTGGTTTAATGTTTAATTCATTAATTCCTTCAACAAAAATATTCGCCATTTCCAACGCGCCATTTTCTACAAAATGCGTGTCATCCTGTCTGCCGTTAGGAATGCTTTTCCAAACATCGGGTTCGATATGCATAAACAGTTTTTTTGAGTCTTTAGCTCCATATTTTTTTAGAATTTCTTCACTCTTTTTTTCCATATCAATCAATGGAACTTTCATTTCTGATGCAACTCTGATTATTGCCTGAGGATATATTGGATGAGTATCAATAAAATTTCCTATAGAATCAAACTTTCGGCGAGCTACCGGTGTACATAATATTGGATTAGCACCTTTAGCTCTAACATCACGGACAAAACGACGGAAATTTTCCTCAAAATCCGGTAATGGAGTGAAAGATTTCTTAGTTTCCACCTCATCGTTGTGCGAAAATTGAATAACTACAAAATCGCCTGCAGATACTCTTTGAATCAAAAAATTCCATCTTCCTTCAGCAATAAATGTTTTGGTGCTTCGTCCGTTACGCGCATGATTTTCAATAGTAACATTGTCGTTAAAAAACGTTGGTAAAACCATACCCCAACCTCTCTCAGGATTGTCAGTGGGTGAACTTTTATCGGCCATGGTTGAATCTCCCACAAGAAATAGTTTTACGGGCTTATTTCTACCCGCACTTAATAGTAGAAAAAATAAAACAACTGAAATTACAATATATATCTTATTCATTTATAATTATTTAGTTTTAATAATATAAATAGTTACTTGAGGATTCCATTTATCATTACCTGCCAGAACATTTTCAACAGTCCATTCTTTAGCTTGATCATCAGTTAACTGATGCGACCATTTTACCCGATTTGAAATATCAGCTCCTGCACCGGTATTTTTGTATTCACCGTAAAATGTAGTTTTCTCTGCTTCGATTTTGTTCCAATTATCCCAACCTTGAGGATGAATAAAAGCCCCCAATTCACATTCTCTGAAAACGGTTTTTGCAAAATTTTTCCACGGTCGACCAAGGTACATTTTCGTTACATCCGGTTGCGCAGTCAAACGACATTTATGAAACAAATATCCAAATTTCGTATTTTCATCGGTTGAAGCAGCCGTTATATAGGAGTCTTTTAAACTATGAATTACACATTGTTCAAAAACCGCTGTTGAAGATCCAAAAATAAAATCAGTAGTGCCTTCGATATAGCAATTTAAATAATACTGTCTACTGTTTGAGGAATAAGTATAAAGCGTATCCTGAAAACCGAGAAAACGACAATTGTTAAATATTGAACGATCTGAACTTATATGTGCTGTAACGGCTTGGCCTACAGGCCCTGCTGTGTTCCGAAAAGTGATATTTGATGCCTGAAAATCGTTACCATAAATAAAAACGGTAGAAGAGCCCGAAGTTCCGATATCTTCACCAAAAACGTTTTTTTTCTGTGCCCAATCGCCATAAGCGATAATGGTTTTCTCAATATTTTCGCCAATAAAACTTATCATTTGTTTTGAAGAAGGCACAATAAGTTTCTCATAATAGGTTCCATTTTTGATAAATATTTTTGTTCGTTTACGACGATAATCAGGTACAGCGTTCACAGCAGCTTGAATCGTAGTAAAATGCCCTGAGCCATCCTTTGAAACCACAAAATCGGCAGAATCGGTTGTGAAATTAACTTTTACAACATTTACAGAATAAATTTCGGGTAGTCCAATGAAAGAAAACAAAACTATAATGAAAATGATTTTTTTAATCATGAGTTATTAAAAAAATGAATTTAAAAAAGAGACAATATATTGAACATGAATGAATTGAATTTATTTTTTAATTCTTTTTGTATTTTAAAACCTGTCAGGTGCAAGCACGCTGACAGGTTTTAGAAAACTCAATTTTTTTATTTTTCTAAAGATTGTTAGATATGAATCGATGAAAATAAAAGCATAAGTAATTCAAATATAATTGTTTACATAATAAACCTTATAAACTTTAAACTGTTAAGCACTACATTCAATATTATCTTTAATGCTCAACTTTATCTTTATAGAATTTTATTTCGCAAGTTCAATAGCAGCTAAGATAAATGGTCCAACAGCTTTTGGGTCATCGTTGCGAACGGGCTCACTAATATAGTACTCAAATGAGCCATCGCGATAAGGATTGCCGCCCAAACCAGCTACACTACAACATCGTGTGATGGAAGTTGTTCCATCTTCGTTTAACTGTGTACTGTTTTTTATCACTCCATTAAATATTTTTTCGGCCTCTTTTCTGAATTTTTTGGGCAAATATCCTTTGTTTGCTCCTTTAGCCATAGCATAACAAAACATAATAGTTCCGGTTGATTCAATATAATTTCCTTTTTTATTGGGTAGATTAGTTACCTGAAACCACATTCGGTTTTTTTTATCCTGAAATTTAAGTAAACTATTGGATATACGATTTAAAATCAGAATTAAATCAGGTCGATTCGGGTGATTGATAGGAAAATAATCTAAAACATCAACAATTGCCATCATATACCAACCAATGCTTCTGCTCCAAAAGTTTGGTGATTGACCGGTTTCAGGATTTGCCCATTTCTGCGTTTTACTTTCGTCCCAACCATGAAAATTTAATCCTGTTTTGGGATCAAGCGTATATTTATCGGCTATTTTAAACTGACGATAAACATCGTCGAAAAGCGCGGGTTTATCGAAAATTGCAGCATAACGACAATAAAATGGTGAACCCATATACAAACCGTCGAGCCAAATCTGATGTGGATAAACTTTTTTATGCCAAAAAGCCCCTTCGGAAACTCTCGGATGAGTTTTGAGTTGACTTCTGAGTAACTCTATTGCTTTTAAATATTTAACATCACGGGTTTGATTGTAAATGTCAAATAAAAAGTTACCACCGTTCAAGCGGTCAATATTGTAATCATCAACTTTATAGGTTTTAATCTCACCATTGTCATTCACAAAAAAATCTGCAAATTCTTTTACATATTCATAGTATTTTTTATCGTTGGTAAAAAGATACAACTCCATTAATGATTTGGCTATCAACCCTTGTGTATAGTCCCACTTTGGAGTTTTTACAAAATCGGACATCCAAAGTTCAGGATTGTGTTTGATTTGTGTTTGAGCAATTTTTAAAGCCCAATCTTTATAATCAGTTTTTGATTTTGATTTTACATCAGAAAGTAAAAAAATAAAAGTAAGGATGATAAATATTAGTTTTTTCATGACTTATTTAATAATCTGTTTTGTTTATACAAAGTTGATAATTTTATTTCAAAACGAAGTGAAAAAATTGTTTTAATGAGTAAAAAATTTGACAAGAAAAAAATCAAACTATATTCATGAAAAATATATAGTTTTTACATAACAATTAATTTTTAAAAAGGTGCTGTAATAATTCATAATAAAAAAATAAAAATACTACTTTTGCATAATAATTATTCAATCATAAAAACTTTGAATGAAACCAATTATACCTCAGGTTGACAGAGATTTAATAAAAAAGGAACTTACAAAAGAAAAGTTTTTACGACCTACCAATAAAGCTGATAACGAAATTTATGTAATTACAGCGCATGATTCACCCAACATTATGCGAGAGATTGGTCGTTTGCGTGAACTATCATTTCGCTGGGGAGGCGGTGGAACAGGTAACGAAATTGATACTGACAGATATGATTTTTTGGAAAAGCCTTTTAAACAGCTAATTGTATGGAATCCTAAAGATGAAGATATTATTGGTGGGTACAGGTTTCTAAATGGTTGGGATGCTAAAATAAAAGAGGACGGCCAGCCCGATTTAGTCATGTCGCATCTTTTTAAATTCAGTGAAAAGTTTATAAAACAATATTTACCTCACAGCATTGAATTGGGTCGAGCGTTTGTGCAGCCTGATTATCAAACAACAAAAATGGGATTTAAAAGCCTTTTTGCACTCGATAATCTTTGGGATGGCCTTGGTGCTCTCATTCATTCCACTGAACAGGCAAAGTATTTTATTGGGAAAGTAACAATCTATAATTCATTTAATACCGTTGCACGTGAGCTGATATACGAGTATATGGATAGATACTTTCATGATTACGAACGACTTGTAGAGCCAAAAGTGCCTGTTGAAGTAAGTGAAGAAACCAAATTAAAAGCGGAAAAAATTTTTGAGGGAAACGATGTTGCAGGTGATTATAAACTATTACAGAAAGCAGTTCGTTCTGAGGGTGAAGTTGTTCCACCGCTTTTTAGTGCTTATATCGGTTTATCAAACACATTGCGTATGTTTGGAAGCATGATTGACCACGATTTCAGTTCAACTTACGAAACCGGAATTATGGTTACTATGGATGATCTGTTGGAGGTAAAAAGATTGAGATATATACAGCCTTATATTGATTATTTGAAAAATGCATACAAAGTTCAAAAAACTGTTCGAAAAAAAGAAAAAGCCGAACGTAAACTGATAAAAAAAAATCAAAAAGATGATTAAACTAAAAATGCCTTTGAAAATTATCAGAAGCATTTTTAGTTTCATTATTATTCCGCCATATTATGAAAAACATTTTGCACATCCTCATCATCTTCAATTTTTTCCAATAACTTCATAACTTGAGCTTTTTGTTCTTCGTTCAATTCTTTGATATCGTTTGGAATACGCTCAAATTCAGCGCTATGTATTTCAAATCCATTTTCTTCAAGATATTTTTGAATGGCAGAATACGACTGAAATTCACCGTACAATATTATACTATCTTCATCTTGGACTACTTCGTCAACTCCAAAATCAATCAGTTCCAGTTCAAGATCATCTATTGAAACTCCATCTTTCATTCCAATTTTGAAAACGCATTTATGATCGAAAAGGAATTGAAGTGAACCTGTAGTACCCAGCGAACCACCATAACGATTGAAATAACTGCGTATGTTCGCAACTGTACGTGTAGGATTATCGGTAGCGGTTTCTACTACAATGGCAATCCCGTTAGGTCCGTAACCTTCGTAAACCATTTCTTTGTAATCAGCTTCGTCTTTCGATGTAGCCTTTTTTATTGCCCTTTCAACGTTTTCCTTGGGCATGTTTTCTTTTTTCGATTGCTGTATCAGAACCCTTAAACGTGGATTTGTTTCGGGGTCAGAACCTCCTTCGCGAACTGCAATAGTAATTTGCTTTCCTAATTTGGTAAAAACGCGTGCCATATTGCCCCAGCGTTTCAGTTTTGTAGCTTTTCGATATTCAAATGCTCTTCCCATATAATGTGTAGTTAAAAATTTCCCTTAACCATACCCTCAACTCCCTAAAAAGGGAGTAAAAAGCGGCGAAGAGATGGTAATCGTAGGGTTATTTATTTTTAAAATTAATTTCTTTATTTAAATGTATTGTAGTATTTAAAAAACGCCTGCAAAATTATCAAAAAAAACGCCTGAAATAAAATTCTCATCGAAAGATTTTGAGTTTTAACAAAATAAAATTCATTTTTTTTCGGGAAAATTTACCAGAAATAAGGTTTCGGTTGCACGAGTGAATGCTGTGTACAACCATCGGTAAAAATCAGAATTTATTTGTTCTTCAGAAATTTGCCCTGGATCAACAAAAACTTTTTTCCACTGACCGCCCTGAGCTTTATGGCAGGTTACGGCATAGGCAAATTTTACGTGCAATGCATTAAAAAATTCGTTTTCATACACTTTTTTTATCAATAGTTTTCGATTGGTTATTTCGGGATAATCTTCACAAACTGCTTCGAAAAGTTTTTGATGCAGTTCATTCGCCTGCGCAGGCGAATCCGATTGTAATATATCAAGCCAAATACGTGCATCGATTTCCCAATCATAATCGAGTGAACGAAGGGTAAGATCTGCAAAACGAAAACCGTATATTTCGCGATGTTTTCTAATTCGAACTATTTCAACTATATCGCCATTGGCAATAAAATCAATTTCTTTATAAGGTTTATTCCAGAAATAGTTATTTTTAGTTACCATCAGTAAATCGCCATTGGTAAGTTCATCTTCACGTAGCATAACACGGTTTCTGATTCCGTTATTATATAAATTAGCACGTTTGTTTGTACGGGTGATTACAATTGTATCTTCCACTCCCACTCTGTTATAAGCCCGTTGAATTTCATCGATTAAATCACTTCCATTCAAATATTTAATATCGGTATAATCACTTGTATTAAATTCAGGAAATTTATTCACATTCTCTTCTAAAAGTTGCAAACGCAGATTTGTTGCATTATAAAGAATACCGCTTTCGAGTGCCTGACGAACAACGTGTGTGAGCGTAAAACTTTGAACTGCAAGACCATATCCGGCAAGTTTATCAGGTTCTAAAGCAGGACTGTGAGGCTGCATAACCGGAGGAAGCTGTGCAGTATCGCCAAGCAATAAAAGACTGCATTCATCTCCACTGTAAACATACTCTATTAAATCGTCGAGCAAGCGTCCTGAACCAAATTCGGTATCTCCACCTGTATTTGAAATCATGGATGCTTCGTCAACTACAAAAAGTGTATTTCGATGTAAATTATCGGCTATATTAAAACGGAAATCGCCCATTGCTTTTTGGCGATAAATACATTTATGAATTGTAAAAGCAGGAAAACCTGAATAACCCGATAACACTTTGGCAGCTCTTCCTGTGGGCGCAAGCAACACTGTTTTTTGTTGAAGCTGGTTTAATACCCGTATCAAAGCACTTACAACTGAAGTTTTGCCGGTTCCTGCATATCCGTAAAGAAGAAAAACTTTTTCGGGACGAATATCAGTAACAAATTCACCTAACTTACCAATGAGCTGTTCCTGTTGTTCAGTAGGCTCAAAAGGAAGTTCTTCTCTTATTTTATCAGCAATATATTTATATAACATATAGGTTCCAACCCCCTGAAGGATGTGATTATGCAGAAAAGTGAAGTTTTAAAATGTTGATTTATCCACAAAAATACTAATTTTAAATGGTAAAGCTTTGCCTTATTTGACTTTATTTTCTTCTACAATATGAAAGCAATTCTATATTTTTGTACTTCTAAAGTAATTAAAATCATGGAGAATATTTTAAATATGTATGTAAATATTAGAATCTCTGAGAAAGTAAGATGGATTTTAATGATTGTAATTTACTACAATTTATTTAGTATCACGCTTTCAGCTAATAAAATATGGAATTTTGAACCACTAAAAGTAAAAAATTCATCAACATACTCAGGTAATGTAATAACTCCTAAAGGTGCGTGGTGTTGGTTTGCCGACCCCAGAGCTTTGTATTATGAAAATGCAACAGGTTCAATAAAAAACACTTATATTGGTTATATCGATATTCACGGTAATATTAAAGCTACGCAACACAATGCAATTACAGGTAAAACGCATGAAGTGCTGATTCGTTCGTATTTTCAACCCGATGATCATAACAATCCTTCGTTTCTGATTTTACCCGATGAACGTGTGATGATTTTTTACTCTCGACATACCGATGAAGCATGTTTTTATTATCGCATTTCAAAACTACCAGGTGATATAACCACGCTTGGCGAAGAAAAAAAACTTGTAACTACCAATAATACAACTTATCCAAACCCTTTTATTCTAACTGATGACCCAAATCATATTTATCTGGCTTGGCGCGGCATTAACTGGCATCCGACCATTGCACAACTTTCGCTGCCTGACGCAAATGACAATGTGCAATTTACCAAAGGTCCGTTTCAAATTGTACAATCCACCGGCGCACGTCCTTATGCAAAATATGTTTCGAATGGGAAAGACCGTATATATCTTACCTACACTACAGGTCATCCAGATAATGAATATCCGAATTACATTTATTTTAATTATATCGATATCAATACTTTACAATTAAAGGATATTAAAGATAACATTCTTGGTACTATTGGAAGTAGTGTTCATAATGTGAATAAAACCACTTATCCCATAAGTTATCCGTATGCAATGGTAGATGCACCAAGTGATCAACGCGATTGGGTGTGGCAAACTGCGTTGGGAAAAGATGGAAATCCGGTAATTGCCATGGTTCAAATTAGCAACGATAAAAATACGCACAATTATTATTATGCTAAATGGACCGGAACCGAGTGGCGAAAAACATTCCTTGCAAACGGAGGTGGAAAATTTCATCAGACTTCCGGTTTGGAACTTTGTTATAGTGGCGGTATGGCTATAGATGAAGCAAATCCTGAAATTGTTTATTGTTCGGTTCCTGTTGCAGGAACCACGGGCACGATGTATGAAATTAAGAAATATGTAATTGGCGATAATGGAAATGTAATGTCAACTGAAAATATTACGACAAACTCATTGCTTAATAATGTAAGACCATATATAATTACAGGTTCGCAAAATAGTCCCTATCGACTGATTTGGATGAATGGTAATTATTACGACTGGATTGTAAGTTCTACTCGCCCTTTAGGTTATAACACAGGTATTAACGCTGATTTTTCTTTCACTTCTGAAAATGTGAATCTTAATGATGGATTAATTATAAATGAACAGTTTAACGGAAATGTAATCGGAACAGCAAAAACATCGGAAGGAGTGTTGATAACAACTAAAACTTCAAATGCAACCTTCAATGTTGAAAATCTCCAGGCACTATCTGTTTCTTTATCGCCATATATTTACGAAGGTGCTTACGAAGGAATTATTTTCAAAATAGGTAATTTAACATACAGCCTGGAGGGTTCAACATTGAAACCTAAAGTTACTATTGACAATGTAGTTTACAGTAGTTCGAACGTTTTGGGAACTTCGGATGTTTGGACAACTCAAGCTCGTGGAACAAGTGGCGCATGGTACACTCCTACGAAACTAAAATTCTTTAATCTTACACTAACTTATGCCAACAATATTCTCAGAATTTACAGAAACGGACTTGTGGACCAGACAATTATAACCGATAAATTTGTTCCGGAAAATGTATTAATTGGTGGATTTGAAGGTTGGACTGAAAATTGCCTCATTTATAATCGGGAATTGAACAATGCCGAAGTGAAGAAACTTACCGAAACAAGTATTGCTTACACACTTCAAACAAATTTGATAGCTGCAATTGAACTGGAAACTTTAAATGTTCCTGCAAATGTATTTACTGATTTAGTTTTACCAACTAAATCTTCTTCGGGCAACAATATTACTTGGACATCAGATAATCCCGGATTAATTTCAAATAGTGGACTAATAACTTTCCCTTCTGAAAATATATCTTTAAAACTTACAGCAACTATAGGAAATGCTGCCAAAACGTTTAATGTTACAGTTTTCCCAAGAAATATTGAAAACAATAAATTGCTGATATACAATTTTGAAAATGATGATATCTATACTGTTGGTACAGCTAAGTTTATTCGTGATAAATCAGGGAAAAACAATGATGCTAGTATAATGGGAAACGCTGTAATTAACGGAACGCTTGACATCAGTGCCAATACAGCATCAGGATTTAGCACAAATGGTTATGTGCTTGTACCTAAAGGTATTTTGACTAATTTGCGCAGTTACACCTTTATGGCAAAAGTTAAACCGGCAAGTCTTACATCGCAACCACGTATTTTTGATTTTGGTTCGGCAAGCGGAAACAGTATATTTTTGCGTGCAGCAGCTTTTACTGCGGGATTTAAATATAATGGTGGCACTACAACTTTAATTAATTCATCTACAGCACTTACTGCTAACCAAGAAGCTAAAGTAGCAATGGTTTACGATGCAAAAACTAAAGTAACAAAGGTTTATCTTAACGGCAACGAAACAGCATCGGCTTCAACAATTTTGTACGAACCTCATCAACTTACAGGAATTGGCACTGATAATAGGAATTATATTGGCAGAGCACAATGGTGGGATACTTCTGAAGCTGCTAATAATGTCGATTTTAAAGGCACTATTGACGATTTTTTTTTGTTTGATATTGCCCTGACACCAGCTGAAATAATACAACTCCAAACAGCAATCGACAATATACATAATAATCATTTAAACAGCTTCAAAATCAGTCCCAATCCTGTCGATAAAAATTCAACCCTTGAACTTTCAGAAATCGATCAATCGTTGATGAAAAACGGAAAATTTCACGTAGAAATAATAAACTCAGTTGGTCAAAAGATCTATAATTCATCAATCGATAACATACCTGTGCTTATAAAATCACCGGAGAACAGCGGTTTGTATTTTGTTAAAATCAGTTCGGATAACACTTCAAATTTAGCAAGCAAAATTATTGTAAAATAAGCATTTAATTAATATATATAATTAACTATTAGAATAATATGTTTTGTTATTTTGTGATAAGATAAGTTTGTTAGGAGACTGTTTAAGTCAATAATACATAATAAAAATTCATTTTTATTGCAAATTCTCTATCTTTGTATCATCAAAAAAATGTCATTTTTTTTTGATCATATTTTTTTTAGACATTTATAATCTCACATTTTAAAAATCATGAAAAAAATAAGTTTAGCATTTATGTCATTATTATTCATTTCTTGTGGAAGTAAGCATACGACCACACCAAAAATTGAAGATTTCAATTATAAAGTAGAACGGTTTGCCGATATCGAAATTTTGCGCTATCGCGTTCCCGATTTTGAATCCTTATCGTTAAAACAAAAAGAACTGATTTATTATCTGACACAGGCAGCGCTCGAAGGTCGTGATATTCTTTTTGATCAGAATAACCGGTATAATCTTTTGGTACGTCGTACCCTCGAAACCATTTATGAAAATTATCATGGCGATAAAAATAGTGCTGATTTTCAGTCTTTAACAACTTATCTGAAACAGGTATGGATGGGCAATGGAATTCATCATCATTATTCCGAAGATAAATTTACTCCTGAATTTTCAAAAGCATTTTTTGCTGATGCAATCAAGTCAATCGACGCCGAAAAATTCAAAAATGTACTCCAAACGGGTGAAACAGTTGATAATCTGATTGATAAACTCAACCCTATTATTTTCGATCCTACAGTCATGCCCAAACGTACTAATCAGGCAGAGGGTGCTGATTTAATTCAAACTTCGTCGGTTAACTACTATGGGGAAGGAATTACCCAAGCCGAAGTTGAAGCATTTTATGGAACTATGAAAAATCCTTCTGACCTGCGTCCTATTTCATACGGACTGAACAGCAAATTAGTGAAAGAAGATGGTAAAATTCTGGAAAAAGTTTGGAAAGTGGGCGGAATGTATTCAGCAGCGATTGAAAGAATTGTAAATTGGCTTGAAAAAGCTGCCGGAGTATCCGAAAACGATAAGCAAAAAGAAGTAATTACCACATTGATAGATTACTATAAAACAGGCGATTTAAAAAAATTTGATGATTATGCCATAAAATGGGTGCAAGATTTGGATTCGCGCATCGATTTTGTAAACGGATTTACCGAAACATACGGCGATCCACTCGGTATGAAAGCTAGTTGGGAGTCAATTGTGAATTTTAAAAACGAAGAAGCTACCAAACGCACCGAAATTATCAGTTCCAATGCACAATGGTTCGAAAAAAATTCACCTATCGATCCACAATTCAAAAAAGAAAATGTAAAAGGAGTTTCGGCAAAGGTGATTACAGCGGCCATTTTAGGTGGAGATTGTTATCCGTCCACTCCCATAGGTATTAATTTACCCAATTCAAATTGGATTCGTGCTGAATACGGCTCAAAATCCGTAACGATTGATAATATCACCGAAGCATACGATCGAGCTTCCATAGGAAGCGGATTTTTGGAAGAATTTATGTGGAGTGATGAAGAACGTGAACGCGCTGAGAAATGGGGTTATATCACTGATAATCTTCACACTGACTTACACGAATGTTTGGGACATGGTTCCGGAAAACTGTTGCCTGGCGTTGATCCTGATGCGTTGAAAGCGTATGGTTCGCCCATAGAAGAAACCCGCGCCGATTTATTCGGGTTGTATTATATGGCTGATAATAAAATGATTGAACTTGGCTTGCTAACCGATAAAGATGCGTACAAAGCTGCTTACTATCGTTATCTTATGAATGGTTTGATGACTCAATTGACGCGAATTCAGCCCGGCAAAAATATAGAACAAGCTCATATGCGTAACCGACAGTTAATTGCTTCATGGGTTTACGAAAAAGGAAAACCTGAAAATGTGGTGGAACTTCGCAAACGTGATGGAAAAACCTATGTAGTGGTAAATAATTATGAAAAATTGCGTGATTTGTTCGGGCAATTACTCAAAGAAATTCAACGCATTAAATCAACCGGTGATTACGAAGCTGCAAAGTATCTGATAGAAACCTATGCTGTTAAAGTGAATCAGGATATTCATAAAGAAGTACTCGAACGGTATAAAAAACTGAATTTAGCTCCTTATCGCGGTTTTGTAAATCCCGTTTATACGCCAGTAACAGATAAAAAAGGAAATATCACCGATATAAAAATTTCGTACGACGAAAATTATGTCGATCAGCATTTAAGATATTCGAAAGAATACTCAGTTTTACCAACCTTTAATTAATCTTGAAAAGCGAATCTGTAAAATCAGGTTCGCTTTTTTAAATTTCATTTATGAATTTTCCGTTTATCACTTATAGAAATATTCATTTTATTTATTTGATATTGGTTTTCCTCTTTTTGCTGAATAAGGTAACTTCCAATGCTCAAATTCCCGATTTTTCGCTTGTCGGTTATGCTTTTGAAACCACAGGCAGTGCAGGAGTACCTATGGTGTATGTATCTAATTATAACGAACTGAAAATTTTTGCCGAAAATTCAACTCCATATACCATCTATGTAAACGGAATCATTGAAAATGGCGCCGATGGTGGATCTATACGTGTAAAAAGTAATAAAAGCATTATCGGAGTTGGCACTACGGCATTTATGAACGGTGTGGGTTTTACCATAAATGGTTATAACAATATTATTATCCGCAATATTCGTTTTTCGATGACAGGCGTAACCACCCGAACCGACAAACCGAATGTTTTCAGTTCTACGGGCGACGAAGGCCGTCCGCAAATTCTTACGAATGGTGGCGATTGCATACGGTTAACCGGAAATTGTTACAATGTGTGGATTGATCATTGCGAATTTTTCAGCGAAGACCCTGCCATTCAGACTAATATCGATTTGTACGATGGGTTGATTGATATTACCGGAACAAGCTACAATGTCACCGTATCGTGGAATTATATGCACGATCATCATAAATCGCATCTTGTTGGTTCGTCCGATACTGATAATTTTGATCGACGCATTACTTTCCATCACAATTATTTCAATAACCTGAAAAGCCGATTGCCATTTTACCGGTTTGGTAAAGGACATGTTTTCAACAATTATTACTATAATTGTCCTTCAGCCATCAATTCGCGCATGGAAGCCTGTTTATTAGTGGAAAAAAATTATTTCGAAAACGTAAGTTTAAAGTCGGTTTTCGATACAGGAAGTATTCTTCCCGGATACGCAATACTGTCTGATAATGTGTTTGTTAATTCGAAAACACCCCTAATTTCTTCGTGTGAAAGTTTTATTCTACCCTACGTTTACACTCATGTTTTGACAAACGCTGCTGATGTTAAAGAAATCGTAAAAAATTATGCCGGAGTTGGTAAAATTATTACAGCTACCGAAACGCCTGTAAAAAAAGATTATCGTTTAATCTCAACAACTAATCGTTTGGAGATCAATTGCAATGATGTTAATGAATTGAAATTTTATAACCTCAGTGGCAACCAAATTATTTCAACCCAAAAGAATTTTATCTCCACAAAAAACCTTGTGAATGGCGTTTATATTGTTTATTTGCTTGATAATTCGGGAGAAACAACTGTATTGAAGTTTGTAAAATGAGATAAATACTATAAAAGAGTATTAGCTCGTAAACTTTAATAAAATAATCTTCATAAAGTCCACTTTAAAATATTATCAAAATATTCTCAATTCTAATTACAGGAACAGCATTTGTAATATACAAATACATTAATTTAAACACCTTCTTATTCCTTAATTCAGTTAAAATATACTATCTTTG
The DNA here is from genome assembly GCA_964396515.1 of uncultured Paludibacter sp. Lineage (GTDB taxonomy): Bacteria > Bacteroidota > Bacteroidia > Bacteroidales > Paludibacteraceae > Paludibacter. The sequence continues at coordinate 19,718 of CAYNGF010000019.1, read as the reverse complement.
TCAGTCTTTTTTCACAAAAACAAAAATCAGACATAATGCTGTTTGTTTTAGCATGACAATAAGGCATAAAATATTATTTATCAGTATAAATTATTCAAACAAAAATAAACAGAATGGGATTTAACGATATTCTGAAAAAGTTTTTCGGAAACAAAGCACAACGCGATTTAAGAGAAATTGAACCTTATGTATTAAAAATCAACAAGGTATATGAGGAAATTAAAAATCTGAGCAACGATGAACTCAGAATGCGTACGGAACAACTAAAAAAAATGTTACAGGAGAATGTAACAGAGCAAAAAAACAGGATAGCCGAATTGAAAAGTTCTATTGAAGAAACCGAAATAGATAAAAGAGAGAAAATTTACATCGAAATAGATAAACTCGAAAAGGAAGTAACACGCAAATACGACGAAATGCTCGACGAAATTCTTCCGGAAGCATTTGCAATAATGAAAAACACGGCTTTTCGGTTTAATGAAAATAGCGAAGTTGTGGTAACAGCTACCGACTTTGACCGTGATTTGGCTGCACATCACGATTTTGTTACGATAAAAGACGACAAAGCTTATTACAAAAACGAATGGATTGCAGGCGGAAACCTTATTAAATGGGATATGGTGCACTACGATGTGCAACTTTTTGGGGGTGTAGTATTGCACAAAGGAAAAATTGCTGAAATGGCTACCGGTGAAGGTAAAACATTGGTTGCAACTTTACCTGTTTTTCTTAATGCTCTTACACACAATGGCGTACATGTAGTTACGGTCAACGATTACCTATCGAAACGTGACTCCGAATGGATGGGGCCATTGTATATGTTCCATGGTTTGAGTGTGGATTGTATCGACAAACATCAGCCCAACTCCGATGCACGTCGAAAAGCCTACGAAGCAGATATCACTTTCGGTACAAATAACGAATTCGGTTTTGATTACCTGCGCGACAATATGGCAATAAGCCCGAATGATTTGGTTCAACGCAAACATAATTATGCCATTGTGGATGAGGTTGACTCAGTGTTGATTGACGATGCACGTACACCCTTGATTATTTCCGGACCGGTTCCCAAGGGCGATGATCAGCTTTTCGAGGATTTACGTCCTAAAGTTGAACGTTTGGTGAATGCTCAAAGAAATCTGGTTACCAAATATCTTGCCGATGCAAGAAATATGCTTAAATCGGAAGATAAAAAAGTACAAGAAGAAGGCGCTTTAGCGCTATTCCGTTCCTACAAAGGCTTACCAAATAATAAACCTCTGATAAAATTCCTCAGCGAACAGGGAATAAAAGCTCAATTGCTAAAAACCGAAGAATTTTACATGGCGGAAAATAACCGCAATATGCATATTGCCACCGATCCTCTTTATTTTGTTATCGACGAAAAAAACCGCTCCATCGAACTTACAGATAAAGGTATCGACTTGATAACTGACAGTAGCGAAGATGCACAATTTTTTGTATTACCCGACGTTGGTAGTGAAATAGCTGAACTTGAAAAAGATAAAACACTTACATCAGAAGAACGTCAGAACCGAAAAGACGAAATTAATCAAAACTATGCAGTAAAATCTGAGCGTGTTCATACCATCAATCAATTACTAAAAGCTTATACACTTTTCGAAAAAGATGTGGAGTATGTTGTAATTGATAATAAAGTAAAAATTGTGGACGAACAAACCGGTCGTATTATGGAAGGTCGTCGTTATTCCGATGGTTTGCATCAGGCTATTGAAGCGAAAGAACGCGTTACGGTTGAAGCTGCTACACAAACATTTGCTACCATTACTTTACAGAATTACTTTAGGATGTACCACAAACTTGCGGGTATGACCGGTACAGCCGAAACAGAAGCAGGTGAATTCTGGGATATTTACAAATTGGATGTTGTTGTAATTCCAACGAATCGTCCTATTGCACGTAACGACATGGAAGACCGCGTTTATAAAACCAAACGCGAAAAATATCTGGCCGTAATTGATGAAATTGTTAGACTGGTAGAAGCCGGACGCCCCGTTTTGGTTGGAACAACTTCTGTTGAAATTTCCGAATTACTAAGCCGAATGTTAACAGGTAAAAAAATCAAGCATAATGTTTTAAATGCCAAACTGCATCAACGTGAAGCAGAAATTGTAGCCGAAGCAGGACGTAAAGGTACAGTAACTATTGCTACAAACATGGCCGGTCGTGGTACCGATATAAAATTAACTCCCGAAGTACGCGAAGCGGGCGGTTTGGCAATTGTTGGTACTGAAAGGCACGAAAGCCGTCGCGTCGATCGTCAGTTACGTGGACGTGCAGGTCGTCAGGGTGACCCGGGATCGTCGGTTTTCTTTGTTTCACTCGAAGACGATTTGATGCGTATTTTTGGTTCTGAACGTATTTCAGGCATCATGGACCGACTTGGTTTCAAAGAAGGTGAAATGATTGAACATTCGATGATATCAAAATCGATTGAACGCGCACAGAAAAAAGTTGAAGAAAACAACTTCGGTATTCGTAAACGATTGCTTGAATATGATGATGTAATGAATTCGCAACGTGAAGTAGTTTACAGCAAACGTCGTCATGCTTTGATGGGCGAACGAATCGGGGTTGACATTATTAATATGATTCACGATGTAGCTGAAAATATTGTCGAAAATGCAAAAAACAACAGCGATTACGAGTTATTGAACGAAGAATTACTGAAAATATTTGCAATGGAAGCGCCATTTACCGAAGATAAATTTATGTCAACAAGGCATAGTGAATTATCACATTTGGTAGCTGAAGCGGCAATAGCAGCTTTTAAACGAAAAACTGATAAATTAGCATCTGTAGCATATCCGGTAATTAAGCAGGTTTTTGAAAAACAAGGGCATCAGTATGAAAATATTCTTGTTCCCGTTACCGATGGGAAACGTGTTTTCAATGTTTCGACCCATTTGGAAACGGCTTACAATACACAGGCAAAAGAAGTAATAAAATCATTTGAAAAACAAACTTTATTATATGTAATTGATGACGAATGGAAGGAACATCTTCGTCAATTAGATGAACTTCGCAATTCTGTTCAGAATGCAAGTTACGAACAAAAAGACCCTTTGCTTATCTATAAGCTTGAATCTTTCGGATTGTTCAAGGAAATGATAGAATCGATGAATCGCAAAGTTCTGTCAATACTAATGCGTGGGCAAATTCCTGTTCGTGAACCTGAGCAAGTGCGTGAAGCGCGTCCAATTCAGCGTATGGACTTAAGCCGTTATCGAACACAAAAAGATGAGGCAGGTCGTGCTACATCAGGTAATCAACAAGATCCAACGAAACAAGATACCCGCGAAGTACAGCGCACAGAACCCATCAGAGTGGAGAAAAAAGTTGGTAGAAACGACCCATGTCCTTGCGGTAGCGGAAAGAAGTTTAAAAATTGTCATGGAGCTTAAAAAATATGCAAATATGCCAATGTGCTAATAACAAAGTGATTATATTATTAACATTTCTGAAATCTAAGAAAACTATTTTCTTAATTTCTTAATTTCCTAATTTCTTATTTCCCAAATTTATAGAAAACAACAAATGATACTAAACGCAATAACTTGGAATGTAAATCCTGAAATATTCAGCATAGGATCGCTTACAATACGATGGTATGGATTAATGTGGGCACTTGGTATATGGCTATGCCTGGTGATAGTTCAGAAAATTTTTCAGAAGGAAAAACTTCCCGAAAATTGGGTTGATAAATTATTTATTTACACTGTTATAGGAACTATTATCGGAGCCAGATTAGGACATTGTTTTTTTTATGAATGGACATTGCTCGATGAACCCGTTACTTTTCTGGGAATCACATTTAAATATACCAATAAATATCTGACACATCCATGGGAATTAATTGCTATTTGGAAAGGTGGTTTAGCAAGTCATGGCGGTGCAATAGGTATATTAGTTTCAACGTATCTTTATGACAAAAAAGTTTCCAAAAAAGGAATGATCTGGGTGCTCGACCGATTAGTTATAGGTGCTGCGGTTACAGGTGCATTAATCCGTTTTGGGAACCTTATGAATTCTGAAATTTACGGAAGTGCAACTGATATGCCATGGGGTTTTATATTTGTTCGTGCCGGCGAAACTCAACCAATGCATCCAACTCAGATTTATGAAATGCTTTACTGTCTTGTAACTTTTGCTGTGATTTACTGGCTTTATTACAAAAAAGATGCCTCCAAAAAAACGGGATTAATTTACGGGGTTTTTCTGCTTGGAATTTTCGGAACAAGGTTTTTACTTGAATTTATTAAACTTGACCAAGAACAGTTCGAAGCAGGAATGCTACTCAATATGGGTCAAATTCTAAGTATCCCGTTTATTATCTGGGGAATTTGGCTGGTTTATAATGCTCTCACTAACTCAAAAATAACTTCGGGTGGAAAAATCAAATAAAACCATAAGCGATTACACGTACGTAAAACCTTACAACCAAACTGAGCCAAAAACATCGCAATTATCGCGAATGTTCGATACCATTTCGCCTCAATACGACAAATTTAACGATATCATGTCGTGGGGATTTGCACGTTTTTGGCGAAAAAAATCATTGAAGCAATTAGCTCAATTTCAACCAAAAAAAATTCTGGATGTTGCTGCCGGAACCGGTGATATGAGTATCAATGCAGTGAAACTTATTGGTGCTGAAGAAATAATCGGTATAGATATTTCTGAAAAAATGCTCAACATTGCGTTTGAGAAAACGAAAAAAGCCGGTTTGAATACAAAAATTAGATACGAAATACAAGATGTTTCAAACTTGCCTTATCAGTCCGAAAGTTTCGATGCTGTTACAATAGCTTTCGGAATTCGTAACTTCGAAAAACTTAAGGAAAGTCTGGAAGAAATACATAGAGTCTTAAAAAATAAAAGTGAACTTCTGATAGTAGAAATGAATGAGCCGGAAAAAAAATGGCTATACAAAGGATATCAGTTATACACGAAAATTTTTGTGAAATTCACTTCCAAACTGCTATCGCCCGATAAACGGGCATACGATTATCTCACTGCTTCGATGAATGCTTTTGCAAGCGGAAAAAATCTGATCGAAGTTTTAAATTTTTGCGGTTTTGAAACTATATTATACAAAAAATTTACTTTTGGGGTTTGCTCAATGTATCTGATGAGAAAAAAAATATAAAACCTTAATGTAGAATTTTATAAACGAGTTCTTTCATTAGTTCGCCATCTTCCACTCCATTGCTGTCGATTCCTTTTCCGCGAGCATCGGTTTCTCTGATATATCCAATAATATCCATAGTTTTTCGTGCACCAAAAACTTTTGCAGCACGACTGTAATCTTTCACAAAATAGGGATTTATTTTTAATTCCGTTGCCACAGCATTATCGCTCTTATCTGCAAGATAGTGATATAGCATTAAGTTGGAGAAAAAATTAAACAATTGAGTAAGAACTAGTACCAATGGATTGGCTTTTTTGTTTGCCGCAAAATATCGGATTATCCTGTTTGCTTTAAAAATATCGCGGTTAATCAGAGCCGATTGCAATTCAAAAACATTAAAATCCTTACTGATACCAATATTTTTTTCGATATGCTCAGGCGTTATTCTTCTTTGATCTTTTGGTAGTGTAATAAGTAATTTATCAAGTTCGTTTACAATTTTACTTAAGTCGGTGCCCAGAAAATCGGAAAGCATAACGGCTGACTTTTCATCAACCATTACATTTTTAGATTTTGCATATTCTGTTATCCATTTTCCCAACTCGTAATCGCGTAGTTTGTTTGATACAAAGAAAACACCCTGATTTTCAAATTCAACAAACCATTTTCGGCGTTTATCAGGTACACCATATTTATAAGCAAAAACCAGAATGGTCGATTTGAGCGGATTTCTAAGGTAATAACTCAAATTGTCCCAATCTTTAATATTTTGTGCTTCTTTAACTATAACAACCTGATATGGAGACATCATCGGATATCTTTTGGCAGTATTAACGATGTTAACCATGTCGGTATCTTTACCATAAACAATCGTCAAGTCGAATTCACGCTGACTTTCATCAAGTACATTTTCCTGAAAAAAATCTGTCAACATGTCGATATAATAAGCTTCTTCGCCCGCAAACAAGTAAAGATTTTTAAACTCACCCCTGCGTAAGTCGCTCATTAATTGATTATAAGACACATTTTGTTTTGCCATCAGACTAAAAAGGAATAAAGCAAAATTTTGGTAAACTATTCAAATTATAATTTTGAAACTTTACTCAAAACGCAAATGTTTAATTGTTCGGCTATTATGAATAAGTGAAGACAACGCTTTTACTCCAATTTTGATATGTTCCTCAACAAAATTTGCAGTAACTAATTTATCACTTTCGGCTGTTTTCACACCATCTTCTTGCAGTGGCATATCCGAAATTAACAATAATGCACCAGTAGGTATGCTATTATAAAATCCTGCACTAAAAAGAGTCGCAGTTTCCATATCGATAGCCATAGCACGAGTACTACGTAGATATTCCCGGAATTTTAAATCATGCTCCCAAACTCTGCGGTTGGTAGTATAAACTGTTCCAGTCCAGTAATCTTTACCAAAGTCACGTATATTTGACGAAACAGCTCTCTGAAGACTAAATGCAGGCAGTGCGGGTACTTCAGGAGGAAAATAGTCGTTCGATGTTCCTTCACCGCGAATGGCAGCACTGGGCAAAATATAATCACCCAGTTTATTTTTATCTCGTAAACCGCCGCATTTGCCTAAAAACAATACTGCTGAGGGCTCAACTGCCGATAATATATCCATTATAATGGCAGCATTGGGGCTTCCCATACCAAAATTAATAATGGTTATGCCATTTGCAGATGCATTTATCATATTGCCATCGCGCCCTAAAACGGGAACATCGAACCATTTTGCAAAAAGTTCAACGTAATTACTGAAGTTTGTCAGCAAAATATACTTTGTAAATTCTTCTAAAGGACGTTTTGTGTAACGCGGTAACCAGTTTTCAACTATTTCTTTTTTGGTTTTCATATCATCAAAGAATAAAATTTGTAATTTAGCAAAAAATTAATCTGAACTTAGCAAAATTATTTTGCAAAAATTATCAGAATAACAAAAGTACAAAAAATGTTACAATTAAACTTACCTGAATATAGTTTCAGAATAAAAAAAACAGAAAAAAACACACTAATATTCGATGAATTCAGAAAAAAATGGATTGTGTTAACACCTGAGGAATGGGTGCGTCAAAACTTTATTAAGTTCCTGAGCGATAAATTACAATATCCGGTAAATTATATTGCTTTAGAGCGAAAACTGAATATAAACGGAACGCTTAAAAGATTTGATGCTCTGGTTTTTAAAAAAACTGCCGAACCATTGGTAATAATTGAATTTAAAGCACCCGATGTGGAAATTTCGCAGAAAACATTTGATCAGGCAGCTGTGTACAATTACTTGCTGAGAACACCCTATTTATTTATCAGTAATGGAATGCATCATTATTTCTGCAAAATTGATTATGAAGCAGGAAGGTATATTTTTTTAGAAAAAATTCCCTTTTATAGTGAGTTATTATGAAATTATACTTCAGCGGGTTGTTATCTCAAAATTGGATAATCTTTCTCGTGTATTTTTATCGAATAATAAAAGAGCTGCACTATCAACCTTATTAATTACATAATTTGCTGTTGTATCGGATACAAAATCAGGTGTAGGTATCAAATGATACTGAAATTTGTCTTTCAGTATGCCTTTGTGCACATATACAGGTAAATAAGTTGTTTTTAGAATTTGTTTCGAATTAGCACCAATTTCAACTTTAACCATAATTCCTCCATCAGTATTAATATTTCGCTGGTTCGATATTGAATTTCCCAAAGAATAAAAAACAGGAACTTTCCATGTAGAATCAATTTCCAACAGTTCTGCATTTTGTACAACATGTGGATGAGAACCAATTATAAGGTCAACACCTTCGCGAACAAACAATTTTGCCAATTTTTGCTGTTCAATTCCCGCTTTTGTCTGATATTCAGTTCCCCAGTGAACAGTCATAACCACTATGTCAGCACTTTTACTGCGTGCTTTTTTGATGTCTTTTTTTATTTGATTTGTATCTATTACATTTACTATAGTTGGTGATAATGGTTTATAACCATTAGTTCCGTAAGTATAGTTTAGAAAAGCGATTTTTAACCCATGTGTGTCAATAATCAAAGGATAAAGTGTATCTCGTTGCTGTTGGTTCAAATAACTGCCAACAAATTTCATTTCTTTATCTGAAAGTATTTTAAGTGTTCTTTCAAAACCCGGTTTCCCTCTATCCAGAACATGATTATTAGCAGTTAACATTACATCGTACCCTGCGTATTTTAATGCGTCGAGTAAAGCATCGGGACTTGAAAAATTTGGATAGCCACTGTAAGGAGGTCCTGCTAATGTTACCTCGAGATTAGCTACAGCAATATCAGCACTTTCAATATAAGGTTTTACATTTTCAAAACAAACTTTGTAATCGTAGGTTTTAGTTTGAGTGTCGTAAGCAGCCTGAAATTGTGGTGAATGACCCATTATATCACCTGCAAAAATTAATGTAACTATTCGATCGTTATTATCATTAAAAAACGATTGAACATTGTGTGATGCTGTTCCTGTATCGACCACAGAAAACGAAAAAACACCTAAAATTAATATCGCAACGATAAACCTTTTCAAATTTCTATTATTTGCTATTCTTTAAATTTATGGTAATCAGATTTCTAATGCACCTGTAATTTCATATATAGACTTATAATTGTTTTCAATGAGATATTGCTCAATTCCTTCAAGAATTTTAATCGTAACTGTAGGGTCAATAAAATTTGCAGTTCCTACCTGAATGGCACTTGCACCAGCCAGAATAAACTCAATAGCATCAGTAGCATTCATAATACCACCCATGCCAATTACAGGAATTTTTACGGCATTTGCTACTTGCCACACCATACGCAATGCGATAGGTTTTACTGCCGGTCCTGAAAGTCCGCCAGTAATTGTCGATAGAATCGGTTTTCGACTATGTGCATCGATAGCCATGCCTAAAAGCGTGTTAATAAGCGAAACAGAATCAGCACCTTCGGCTTCTACCACTTTTGCAATGTCGGTAATATCTGTTACATTAGGCGAAAGCTTTACCATTAGCTCATTTTTATACACTCTTCGCACTTCTTTAACTACTTGAGCAGCAGACACACAGCTTGTTCCAAAGGCCATTCCACCCTCTTTTACGTTTGGACAGGATATATTTAACTCGATTCCGGGTATTTTTTCGAGATCATTCAGCATTTCTGCTGTTTCGATATAGTCATTCACAGTTGAACCGGACACATTCACAAATATACTTGTATCAATATCTTTTATAGTAGGATAAATATTTTCCACAAAATAAGATACACCCTTATTTTGCAGTCCCACAGCGTTTAACATACCTGAAGGTGTTTCTGCCATACGAGGATAAGGGTTTCCTTGTCGTTCGCGAATGGTAGTTCCTTTCACAATAATACCACCAATTCGCGATATATCTATAAAATCGGAATACTCTGTACCATAACCAAATGTACCCGATGCAGTCATTACCGGATTTTTCAGTTGTAATTTGTTTAAATTTACTTTTAAATCTACCATTTTAATTTTGTGATATTAAATACAGGTCCTTCAGTACACACACAAACATTTCCATCGATGCTATCGGTAACACAACAAAGGCAAGCACCAATACCGCATGCCATAGTATTTTCGAGTGAAACTTCACAAAAAACATTTTCAGAAGCTGCCCAACGTGCAACTGCTTTCATCATTGGTGTCGGTCCACAGGTATAAACAGCATCAAATCGGGTGGTTTTCAAAACAGAATGATCGGTAACATAGCCTTTTTCACCATCTGTACCATCTTCAGTAGTAATAAGTACATTTCCGAATTGCTCAAATTCACAAACCTGCAGTAAATGCTCTTTCGATCGTGCTCCAAGTAGAATTGTAATATCATGACCCTTGTTTTTCAGATACGAACTCCAGTATAACAATGGAGCAGCACCAACACCACCACCAATTAAAAGTATTTTAGGATTAGATAAAGTTGGTAAAGTGAATGTATTGCCCAAAGGCATTAAAACATTTAATTGATCATTAGGCTGAAGTTTACTTAATTGAAGCGTTCCTTTGCCTTTTATTTGAATTAAAAACCAAACTTGATTCAATGACTTATTAACGAAATTAATTGAAACAGGACGTCTTAAAAACACTTCTGAGGAACCATCAACACGCAGTTCAGCAAACTGTCCGGGTAAAAGTTCCGGCAAAGGTTGTTTTGAACTTAATTTGAGGAGAAAATGCTGATTATTAAGGAAAATATTTTCCACAACAATCAAATCGAGCATAAATTTTTTAGTCATACAAATGATGTAACGCAGTTGTAATTACTTTAGGTAGTATTTGGAGTAAATACTGATTTTTTGGCAAATTTACAACTAAGTAACAAATAAAACAAGCCTGCTAAGCAGACTAATTTTCAATTATCCCGGAATAAATTCCTGAAAAGTTTTATCAGTATAATAAACAATAATTTTACTGACAGATTTATCCAATACTTTTGTTGTAACAATTTCCTCCGGTAATTTCATTGGATTTTTATTAAAAGTATCATTGATTTTCGGCATATCAATTTTTTCAGATGAATTTTCCTTCGTAAAATTTAATGCCTTTTCTGGAGCATAACTTTTTGGAATTGAAGTATTTTCATCGTCGGGAGGGAATAACGAAGGTGTCTGAGAATGCTTTTCTTGCCGATAAATTGTACCCGAATCCAAAATAAGCCAATCTGCATTGATAGTTCTGAATCGGTTAAGGATTTTTTTTATTACTTCGAGGCTGGGTTTATTTCGTCCGTTTAGGATATGAGAAAGTGTTGAACTTTGAATCCCAATTTCAGAAGCAAACTGAAGTGCATTCATTTCTTCTGCTTGCATTATTTTCAGAATTTTTTCCCGTGTGTCCATAAGTATAAACCTTTATTGTGAATTTTTACAATTGCAATTAGTTTACAAATATATGTGAAATGATTTACATTTGCAAAATTTTTACAAAACTATACTATATCACATTTGTAATTATATTTGTAAAACAAGAATATTTTTTACAGATCGATAATTATTTTATTGAAATAACGCTTATAAATAACTGTAGATTAAAATGAACATATATATATTATATTAAAGTTATAATTTAATTAAAATGAGTTATATATACTGATTTGTAGAATTTTAAAATGCATGTAGTTGCTTTTTATGCATATTATTCACTACTGTAACAAATTATTTCAACTAAAAGTTTATATATTGTATTTATTTGTCTGATTATTAAATTTTTAATAAGATTATTTATTATGTAGAAAACTATACTATAAACTTCAAGTTACAAATGTGATATCTTGATTATTTGTAAAATATTTAATGCATTTTTGTGAAAAAACAGGACAAATACTTTTGTGATTTTTTGATTTACATTTGTGATTTATATAAATATTCACACAAGTAAATTCAACAATACATTGAATTAATTCAACAATGTTAAGAGAAAATTAATATTCTATCGGATAGGTTTTTTATAAGGGAAAGCGATTGAATTTCAAAAGCCCCTATTTATAATGAGCGGTGCAATAAAAAAGAAATAGATGATACAATGAATAGTTTTTCTGAAGTACTAAGTCTATTAATACAAAAAAATAGCGTAAGGTTTTGTTTTTGAGAAATATATAAACAAAATGATTTGTTGAGAATTGAATATTTTTTAAAAACTAAGAAACAGATCAAGAATATTGATTTTATAAGCAATAAAAAACTCCGAAACTTACAAAAAGTTCCGGAGTGATATTTTTTGGTGAATATAAATGAAAACTTTTAGTTAATCTTTGACTTCGATTCCTGCTAAATCGGCATCAACAAGAATGCGACCGCAATATTCGCATACGATAATTTTTTTACGTAATCGAATGTCCAACTGACGTTGGGCAGGAATTTTATTGAAACAACCTCCGCAGGAGTCACGCTGTACATAAACTACAGCCAAACCATTACGTGCATTTTTTCGGATACGTTTAAATGCGGCTAACAAACGTGGTTCAATTTTAACTTCAATTTCCTTTGCATGTTCGCGAAGTTTATCTTCTTCCTGCCGGGTTTCTGAAATAATTTCGTTGAGTTCGCCTTTTTTCTGTTCCAAATCGAGTTTACGTTCATTTAAAGTTTCGGTCGCATTTTGAAGTTCGGTCATTTTAGCTTCTTTTGAAGCTGTAAATTCACGAATACGTTTTTCGCATAATTCAATTTCGTACGTTAAAAATTCAATTTCTTTGGATAAAAAATCGAATTCACGATTGTTTCTTACGTTTTCTTGTTGTTCTTTGTAATGTGCAATTTTAATTTTTGCTTCTTCAATTTCGTTTTTCTTTCCTGAAATTGCGATTTGTATTTCGGCAATTTCGTTTTGGAAGTGGCTCAGACGAGTATTAAGACCAATAATTTCATCTTCAAGGTCTTGTACTTCGAGGGGTAGTTCACCGCGAAGAATTTTTATTTCATCGATTTTTGAAACCACTTTCTGAAGTTCGTATAAAGCTTTCAGTTTTTCTTCAACGGTAATTTCTTTTTCTGCTTTTGGTTCTGTAGCCATACTGATTACAAGTAATTTACGGGGTTTGTATTTGTTTCTGAAATTCGGACTGCAAATGTAGGCATTTTTTTTGTAATTATTTCATAAAAAATCTGTTTTGTGAATTGTTCACTCTCAAAATGACCAATATCCGCTATTAAAATTCTGTTTTCAGCTTCAAAAAAATCGTGATATTTTACATCGGCAGTAATAAAAATATCGGCATTCTCATTCAGGGCATTTTTCAATAATGAAATTCCGGAACCTCCACATATTGCAACTTTTATTACTTTTCTACCTGTAAAAGCAGTATGACGGATTATTCCACATTGAAAAACAGATTTCACCTTTTGTAAGAATTCTTTTTCTGTTACCGGTAAATCAGTTTCACCAATTATTCCCGATCCGGCATTATTCCATTCGTTTTGAAGCGGGATTATATCGTAAGCTACTTCCTCATAAGGATGTGAAGATAATAATGCTTTTATGACTTTTGATTTTATATGAACAGGCAGAATTACTTCAATTCGAACTTCGGGCTCAGTATGTAGTATATTTGGTTTGCCCACATATGGATTAGCATCATTCAGTGCCCGAAATGTTCCGTATCCATCAGTATTATAACTACATGAGTCATAATTACCAATATGACCGGCACCAGCTTGAAATAAAGCTTGCTGTACATTAGGCACATGTAACTTAGGTACAAAAGTAACAAGCTTACACAATGATCCAGAAATAGGTTGAAGAACTTTCATATTTCTTAAACCAAGCATGGCTCCCATTCTGAAACTTACGCCATTAGGAGCATTGTCAATATTGGTATGTGCAGCATAAATGGCAATATCATTTTTCAGTGCCAACATTATGCAACGTTGAACTGTATTTTTACCGACAATACGTTTTAAGCCACCAAAAATGAGCGGATGATGCGAAACGATTAAATTACAACCTTGAGAAATAGCTTCTGTAATAACTTCCTCGGTTATATCAATGCTAATTAAAACTCCGCTAACTTCGTTATTGGGGTTTCCGACAAGCAAACCTGTGTTATCATAATTTTCCTGTAAGCCGGTCGGTGCAAAAAGTTCAATCAGTTCTGCTATTTCTTTAACAGTCATTTTTAATCATTTTTTATGAACTTGTATTATACTTTTTCAGTATTTTCAGTTTCACTTCCCTCCTCGCCTGTTTCCTTTTCTGAAAAATCAGTTATTCCATTGGTAATAAGAATATTATACCAATTGATAAGTTTACGAATATCACTCGGATAAACACGCTCTCTATCGTAATCGGGCAAAATCTCAACCATAAATTTCCGAAGTGTATTATTATCAGCTTTTGTATCTATCTGACAAACAGAACCATTTTCATGATTTTTTAATTTTTCAAGTACTTCGGCAAGTTTAACTTCGCCTGCATCTGAAAATATTGCAATATCGGCCAGAGATACAACTTTATCTTTTGAAAATGCCGGAATTCGTTTTCCATCAGCCAGTGACTCAACAATCAACATATTTTTTCCCTGCGAAACCAGTTTGTAAAGGCCTGGTTTTCCACTAATCGATAAGATTTTTTTCAACATAACTATAAATTTCGTGCTTGATTTTTTGATAATAATTAAACAATATGAATAGTTTTATTCTTTATTCTTTATTCTTTATTCTTTATTCTTTATTCTTTAGATTACAAACTTAGACAAATCCTTTAGATGAATTTTTCCTTCATAAATTGCTTTCCCGATTATTACAGCAGGAATTTTTGCTTCATTCAACCTTTCTATATCTTGAAAAGAACTTACGCCTCCGGAAGCAATCAGGTACATATCAGGTAATTTTTCAAGCATTTGTTGGTACAGTGTTATCGATGGTCCCTGTAACATGCCATCTTTATCGATATCAGTACATATAACTTTATTTATCCCCTGTTGCATATAATTTTCAACAAATGGAATAAGTTCAATTTCAGTAGTTTCTAACCAGCCACTTACAGCAATTTTTCCTGATTTGGCATCAGCCCCGAGAATTATTTTTTCGGCTCCATATTTTTTTATCCACTGTCCGAATATTTCAGGTTTTTGCACCGCAATACTACCACCTGTAATCATTGATGCACCACATTCGAAAGCTATACGTAAATCATCGTCCGATTTTATACCTCCACCAAAATCTACAACAAGCGATGTTTTTGAGCTAATACTTTCAAGTGTTTTATAATTAATAATATGATGCGCTTTTGCTCCATCCAAATCCACTAGATGCAATCGACGAAATCCTGTATCTTCAAACATTTTTGCAATTTCGAGTGGATTTTCGTTGTAAACTGTTTTTTGTGCATAATCACCCTGCGAAAGTCTAACACATTTCCCACCGATTATATCGATAGCAGGAATAATTTCAATCATTTTAAATTAATTTTCTGAATGTTTACTGCAAAATTACTAAAAAAATTCTACTTAATAATTCGAGATGGCATTAACCATATTTAATTCAGTTTTTTTTAAAAGTTTCTTAACTGTAAACAACTTTACTTTTCATTAAATGATTATTAACAAACCTTAATTGAAAGATTTAACTTATGAAATGATGCAGATTATTTGTATTTTCGTAGTGTTTTAAAATTGTAGTATATAATTTACCGCGTTATTCTGTTTTTAATAATTAAACTCCTCAAATATGCATTTTTTGCAGCTTATACGTTACAAAAACCTTTTATTTATCGCTTTTATTCAGTTAATTATTAATTATGCGATAATTGTTCCTGTATTACAAAAATACGGTTTTGAGGAAGGATTACCCTTTGGTTTAATTTTTTTAATGATTTTAGCAACAGTTTTCACAGCAGCCGGAGGTTATGCATTGAATGATTATTTCGATGTAAAAATTGATGCAATAAACAAACCTGAAAAACAAATTGTTGGTAAACTTATAACTCGTAACACAGCTGCAATTTTACATCAGATTTTTACAGGAATTGGTACGGTTGCCGGATTAATTATTGCTTTTTATCTTCGCAGTTATACACTGGGATTGATTTTTATTGCTGTACCTGGTTTACTTTGGTTTTATTCAGCAAGTTACAAACGACAGTTCTTGACAGGCAATTTAATTGTTTCAATACTTTCGGGGTTGACAGTATTTGTAGTTGCACTTACTGCAATTGCCTTTTTAAAAAAAGAATATGGTACATTTGTATTCGAAACGCCACTACCTGCTGAAGTATATACATGGACAGGTGGCTTTGCATTTTTTTCGTTTTTATTAACCTGGATCAGGGAAATAGTGAAAGATATAGAAGACGAAAAAGGCGACAGAGAATTTGAATGCCGCACATTGCCAATTGTTTTGGGAATTTCCCGTTCAAAAATCATTATTTATTTTCTGATAATTGCAGTTAACATTGCTCTTTATCTCATAAATTATTTTTACATACCCTTTGAAGGCTCATTTACATTACGATATATTCTAATAGGAATTACCATACCTACAGTAGCATTTATATATTTAATTTATGTTGCAAAACTTCCTACAGATTATCATACAGCCTCAACTTTATTAAAAATTATAATGTTTACCGGTGTGCTTTATGCATTGGTTTTTTATTATTATATGGCTAAAATATATGATCTAATTCTATTTAACTTGTTTATAGTAAAATAGTTAAACAAGATTTTTTTATGGAACTACTTAACAATTTAAAACACTACAAAATAATTCTTGGTTCACAGTCGGCACGCAGGCACGAATTGCTCGCCGGTTTAAAAATTTCGTTTGAAATTATAAATATTGATGTAGATGAAACCTATCCAAAATCAATCGTAGGAGTGGATATTCCTATGTATCTTGCTGAGAAAAAGGCCGATGCCTACAAATCCCAAATGCAAGACAATACTTTACTTATTACAGCAGACACTATTGTTTGGCACGAAGGAAAGGTATTCGGAAAACCAGTTGATAAAAATGAAGCAGCACGATTTTTACAACTTCTATCCGGAAAAACACATCAGGTAATTACCGGAGTTTGTATCACTACATTAGAACGTCGAAAAGTTTTTCATGTTATTTCTGAAGTTCGCTTTTCCCGTTTAACGCAAGCTGAGATCGATTTCTATCTTGAACATTTCGAACCCTACGATAAAGCGGGTGCTTATGGAGTTCAGGAATGGATAGGATATATTGGAGTAGAACATATAAACGGTTCATATTTTAATGTAATGGGATTACCTGTACAACGCCTTTATAACGAACTAAAACGTTGGAAATAGAATTAATTTACAATTATGTCAAAAATTATAATATATCAGGTTTTACCCCGATTGTTCGGGAATTTCAATGAAAATCTTGTTACAAATGGTACAATAGAACAAAATGGATGCGGTAAATTTGAGAGTTTTACTAAAGTTGCATTAAACGAAATTAAATCGCTTGGAATAACGCATATATGGTATACCGGAATCATTGAACATGCTACAAAAACCGATTATTCATCTTTTGGAATAAAGAAAGATCATCCGACGATTATTAAAGGCAATGCAGGTTCACCTTATGCTATAAAGGATTATTACGATGTAGATCCGGATTTAGCAGTGAATGTAACGCAACGTATGAATGAATTTGAACGGCTTGTAACCCGAACACACGATGCAGGATTAAAAGTAATAATCGATTTTGTTCCCAACCATGTAGCACGACAGTATCATTCAGATGCCAAACCCAATGGAATAGAAGATTTTGGTGCTAAAGATCATCCTGAGTGGTTTTTCTCACCATTTAACAATTTTTATTACATACCCGGCCAGGCATTTCGTCCGCATTTTGACATTGGTGATTATTACGAAATGCCGGCAAAAGCAACCGGGAACGACCACTTTAGCCCTTCGCCCGACATAAATGATTGGTACGAAACTACAAAACTAAATTATGGTGTTAATTATGTTGAAGGAAAACAAAAACAATTCGACCCAATTCCTGATACATGGTTAAAAATGAAGCAGGTACTTCAGTTTTGGGCATCAAAAAAAATTGATGGTTTTCGTTGCGATATGGCTGAAATGGTTCCTGTAGAATTCTGGAAATGGGTAATTCCTCAAATTAAAGAACAATACCCGGATGTAATTTTTATTGCTGAAGTTTATAATCCCGACCAATACCGAAATTATATTTTCGAAGGTAAATTCGATTACTTGTACGACAAAGTTGGCATGTATGATACGCTCAGAAGTATATTAAGTCGTAATCAACCGGCAAGAAACATAACTTCAAAATGGATGGAAGTATCAGACATCCAGGATAAAATGCTACAATTTCTCGAAAATCATGATGAACAACGCATAGCATCCGGATTTTTTGCCGGAGATGGAATTTACGCCTGTCCTGCCATGATAATTGCTGCTACACTTACACGGGCTCCAGTCATGATTTATTTCGGTCAGGAATTGGGCGAAAAAGGTATGGATCACGAAGGTTTCAGTGGAATTGATGGTCGTACAAGTATTTTTGATTATTGGAGTTTATCAACAGTCAGAGCATGGGCAAACAACGGAAAATTTGATGGTGCAGGACTTAATGAAGAACAAAAATATATCCGTGAATGCTATAAAAAACTATTGAATATTGCATTAACCGAAAAAGCTATAACAAAAGGTGTAATGTATGATTTGGTTTATTTTAATATAGAAAACCCCAAATTTAATACACATGAGCAATATGCTTATTTTAGAAAATATGAAGATGATTTATTGCTAATCGTTACAAATTTTCATGATAAACATTTGGATACTGAAGTGGCAATTCCGGCTGAAGTATTTTCATTTCTGAATTTAAAAAATGGCTCAAAATTTGTATGTAAAAATCTGTTGAACGAAAGCGAAGAGGAATTTGAAACAGAGCTATCTACGGAAAAAGCTTTTCAGTGTCGAATTCCTGCCTGGTCGGGAAAAATATATAAACTGAAATTGATTTAGCAAATTAAAATTTTCTGTTCTGAATTTTAATTTTATTAAATATATAAAATTACTTTTTAAAAATTCAGTGCTTATGAAAACCTTTTGTAATAAACTTACATTTTTGATTTTGTTTGTATTATGCGCTTGTAATACTACAAAAACAACTCCGGAAGTTGCTGAGCAAAATCTTCAGAAAATTGAAAACAGAGATTTTACTATTAGAGCAAATTATGCCAATCCACTGCGTATGCGTCAGGTTTTTCTTACTTCAGAATATACCTTAAAAATTAAAGGTGATTCAGCATTCGCATATTTACCTTATTATGGAGTTGCTCACACAGCCCCTATGGATCCCTCTGATGGCGGAATTAAATTTTCAGAATTAATGCTTGATTATACTTCAAAACCTACAAAAAAACAAGATGGACGGGAAATCAGTTTTAAAGTGAATACCCGCGAATACAACTATCAGATTAATCTGACTGTTTTTTTTAATGGTAGCTCAACAATTTCGGTAAATTCTTATCAACGTGATCCTATTACTTTTTATGGGGAAATGAAATAAATTAAAGGAGAAGCAGCTTGCCAAACTTTCTAAAAAATTTCAAAAAGGAGGCAATAAAATAATTAAACCCTTTATTAACCAGAAAATTTATACTCTTTGAAAATCATTCACAATTTCAATCAAAGCCTTCAAAATGAACGCAACCATGCTTTGAATGCCGATAAATTTTACAGTGATATACTTGGGGCTACTGAATTACGGCGTTTCAGCTCTGATAATGATGAAGATATGTATTATCAGAAGCAGGATATTGATGTTGAAATAACATTAAATGGAAAAACCTACAGGATTTCAGAAAAATTCAGAGAGAAGGATTTTGGCGATTTGTATATCGAGTTTTTTAGTATGTATCCTGATGTTCCAGGTTGGATGGAAACCGGTAGACCGGATGCAATCGTGTATTTTACTCCGGAAAATGCATATTGGATTTCACATCGTTCACTTAAACATTTTTATCAGAATACGCTTTCTCCATTAATTAGTCGAGCCTTAAAAAGCCCATTTTCGTATTATATTATTGTTGATTTGG
>CAYNGF010000018.1:0-47531 GCA_964396515.1 uncultured Paludibacter sp. | reverse complement strand
ATTTAAACAAATTATTAATCAGAATTCAGTTGCATTTGCAAGTTGAATTCAGCTCTTTTAAAATCTTTTAAAATGAAAAAAGTAGTTTTATTAACCGGATTAATACTGTTCTTTGTGCAAAGCAGTTTTGCCTGGTGGACAAATCTTTATAATACAGGCACACCCTGGAAAACATATTTTCTTGGCGATTACCAGAATGATGTATTCGAATTTGGAGTCAATCAGGAAACAACTCCATTTACAGTATCCTACGGAATTGGTACATCCACAGACGGCTCCGGATGGACTTGGCGCGCGGCAGAATGGTCACGAATGGATGGTTCAAAAAACAGAGTTTGGAAATCAAAATCAAATGAACATCAGTTTACTTCAATTGGCAAATGGTATTATAGCGGACGTTTTGTTTGGACCGCAGATGGCTATACTGAATATGCATCTGCTGCATGGGCTGAAAACAGAACAACTTTAGTAGGAACAAGTTATTTCACTGTGTTGGAAATTGTCGATCCAGCATCGCAATCTGCAAGTTCTGCAGGTTACTCGGATATTAGCTTGTCATGGACAAAGAATGCAAAAGGAAATAATGTCATGGTAGTGAGATATGTGCATGGTGCATCTCCCACAGCACCAACAAATGGCACAGCATATTCTTCCGGTAATTCGATAGGTTCAGGAATTGTAGTTTATAATGGAAGTGCAACAGCAACTACCAGTTCGGGTTTAAACTCTTCTACTACTTACGATTTTTATTTTTATTCAGTTAATAATAATTATTATAGTCAAGGCGTTTCCGCTTCAGCAACTACTGACACCCAAAATACCGATCATTTTCGTTCAAAAGCTACCGGAAATTGGGAGATACCATCAAGTTGGGAATCTTCTTTTGATAATACAAATTGGAGAACTGCAACTCTTTCACCAGAGTGGCATGCATCAAGCGTTACAATTGAAAACGGTCATAAAATTTCTGTAGGTTCATCATCTACCACCTCATCTCTTACAATTAAACCTACAGGACAATTAACAATAAATTTGAATTATACTTTAGGAATTACAGGTAATTTACTTATTCAAAGTGATGCTACCGGTACAGGGACATTTGTTGATAAAAATTTAAGTGGGTATACTGTTGGTGGAACAGTTCAGGTTCAGCAATATCTTTCGTCTGCTACCCGTAACTGGTATTTCTCTTCTCCTTTTAGCAATGCTATAGTCCCAACAGGAAATACATATCATTATTATATTGAAGCTGGTAACAATGGTTCAACTTGGACTCCGCTCACTCCGGATGGCTCAACTCAATTTACCGGAGGTAAAGGATATGTAGTTAAACCCTCTGAGGCCGGCATTATAACTCTGACCGGAACCCTGAATACAGGCAATATCACAATTTCGGGATTGACGTCCACTGCCACTACCAAAACCGGTTTTAATCTTGTAGGGAATCCATATCCTTCTTATCTCGATTGGAACAGTATTTCTAAGACAAATGTAGGAAATACAATGTGGTATCGTACGCATAATGGTAGTGCACATGTATTTTACACTTATAATTCAACTGATGGTAGAGGTATCGGTGTACCGGCTACTGTAACAAATTGGATACCACCGATGCAAGCTTTCTGGGTATTGGTCAATGCCGGACAAACCGGTTCACTTGGAATGAATAATACAATGAGAGATCATCAAGATGTATCAGGGAATAGCTTTCGGGCTCCAAAATATGTGAACACTGATAGACAGCTTATTCGCTTAAATGTAAGCAATGGAAGCAATTTCGATGAGTTGGTAATTTACACAAATGCAAATGCTTCGAATGCTTACGATGCTTATGATTCACCAAAAATGTTGAATGGAAGTTCATCTGTAGTGCCTGATTTATATACTACAGTTGGAGCAGAAAAGTTAGTAATTAATGGATTAAACAACCTTCCTTTGGATGTGGTAATTCCGATTAACTTTGCCTCCAATAATGCTTCAGCTACTTCATTCACCATTTCAGCAAATGAAATCAGCAATTTACCATCGGGTGTTAAACTGAAGATTGTGGACAATGGTATAGAATCCTCGCTCAGTGATAGTGAAACTTATTCATTCACCGCCAGTGCTGGCACCACCAGAATATTTGGTCTGGTACTTCGTTCACCGGGCATGACAACTGATATTAAAAATACTTTGAATGGTCAAATAGGTGTTTTCGTAAATTCAAACGGTAAAATAATTCTAAATTTTAATGAAAAACTGAACGACAATGTTTTTATAAGTATTTACAATGCAGTTGGACAAAAAATTACACGTCAACAGGTCACAAGCTACAATTCTGAAATTCATCAGTCGTTGAAACCTGGCGTTTATTTTATAGAAGTTAATAATGGCAATTTAACATCCACAAGTAAACTTATAGTTAAATAATTTATCACATTTTCTCCTTTTCGAAAAAGAAAAAGTAAAGAAATTAAGGGGTAAATCATTAATTTAATTTTAAAATTTGATATTTTCAAATATTATTGTAATTTTGTAAAAAAATCAAACGATTATGACTACATACATCAATGACAAACGACCTTACGTAAATCCGGAATTAAATATCGTAATGCTCGACACCGAAATATCATTGGTGCTGCAAACCTCACCACCTGCAGGGCCCGGAGAAGCAACACCGGAAAATAAGGATCAAAACAACGAGAGTCCTTGGGAATAAGCTAAAAACCTACCATACATTGGGTGTGGAAATGAATATTAATTAAGTGCATTTATCATATTTATACTGATAAGCCGCGCAGAAAATTTTTCTGTGCGGTTTTTTTTATGGAAAATTGCAAGCGGTTGAAACACCCACGCTCTACAAATCAACTGTCGCTCCCGATATACCTGCATTATTTCAGGCAATAAAAGATTTTTAATGAATGATATTTCAATTTCAGGCAGAAGGTTGATTATTCATAAAATAAATGGAAAAGAATAGGATAATTCTGCAGTTTTTTTTTTAATTTTGTTCATTTAAAATCTCGATGGTTAATACATCAATGATTTATTTATTTTTATTGTTTGAATATTTTATTGTTTCCCACGAATAAATAATTTTTCGATAAACAAAAGTCGGTTTATGCAGTTAATACTAAGAAATAACAATAAAATAAAGCCTAAGACTATGAAAAAATTTATATCAATCATCATATTTTTATTATTATTTACCTCTTTAGTAAATGCTCAGACAAAGACAACTGAATATTACTTCCCTTCATTTAATTCAGACTCTGTAAAACCAAAAGAAATTAAGAAAACTTTCCATACCATTACTGAAATAAAAACAGAACCCAAACGAAAATCAAAATTTTCTGAAGAGTTTCTGAAAGATTTCAAGTTTGGGATTAAAATGGGATACGATATGCATCCCTTAACTTCCAGTTTCGGTGAGATAAAGAATCAGATTAAAACAAACGGTATTGAGTTTGGGTTTTTTACTGTTTTCGGGAAAGTTTTTTATGCGCAACCTGAATTTTATTATTATGAATACAGTCCGATAATAAATAATATCCATGAACCCTATAAAATTAAAGGACTATCGCTGCCGGTAATGTTCGGTATAAGATTTCTCGATGTTGAGATTCTCAGTCTGCGGGTCATGACAGGTCCATCGGTAAGTTACGATCTGATTGGTCAGACATATCCTGAGAATCATAAGCGTTTTCGTTATAACTGGCAGGTAGGAGTAGGAACCGATTTTTTCGATTTTATCACTGCGGATTTACGTTATTCTATCATAAACGGTGTGAATATTTCACAGCAAATTTCTGAATTTAATCCTCAAACAAGTGTTCTGAACCTAACCGTTGGGCTGAAGTATTGAAATTATTTTACTTAAGATTTAGATATCACTCTACGCGTAAATGAAAGACTGGTTGGAATTTTTATGTTCTACTTCTATTTATTCATTTAAAAAATTATTAGCAAAATATCCAATATTCCTTCTTAAAAGTCATTTTCAAAATCATCAATTAGTTTTTTGAGGTAGCGATATATCGTAATATGGCATCAAATATATTTTTTACTACCTTTGCCACATAAAACTTTTTTTTAGACATGATTCAAAAAATTCTATCTTACCCCCTATCGCTTTTAGCTGCCGCATGGTTTATTATTGCAATATGTGTTTTTCAACCTATCCAATGGATTTGTTTTAACGTTTTCGGATATGAGGCGCATAAAAAAAGTGTGGATGCATTGGTTTTCTTTCTGAATTCATCCTTATGGTTTTTGTTTTCGTACACTAAATCTGAAAATCTGCATTTGATTCCAAAAGGGAAACCACTGATTTTTGTTGCCAATCATCAAGGAACGATGGATATTGTAGGTATGGCATGGCATTTTCGTAAATTTCATCCCAAATTTGTAAGTAAGATAGAGTTGGGAAGAAACGTTCCGAGCATTTCTTATAACCTCCGTCATGGCGGTTCAGTGCTTATCGACCGTAAAGATCCGCGTCAGGCATTACCTGAATTGAAAAAAATGAGTGAATACATTCAAAAATACAATCGTTCTGCCATTATTTATCCGGAGGGTACGCGAACCAAAAACGGCATTCCGGGAGAATTTGCTTCAAACGGACTTAAAATACTGTGTAAATACGCTCCCGATGCTTATGTAGTACCTGTAACAATCAACAACTCCTGGAAAGTTTTTCGGTATGGTAAATTTCCATTCGGATTGTTTAATCGTATTACTTTTACAGTGCATAAGTCCATTTCGGTAAGCGAAACCGAATTTAACACACTATTTGATGAAACTGTAAAGGCGATAAAGGACAGAATTAACACATAAGCTCAATCAACACTCTTTTCCTCCTCTTTGGGGAGGGAGGAGTGTATTATCCTGTATCCAATTACCGACACTGCAATACTCAATAACGGACTTACGTAATTAAAAACTGCATAAGGGAAATACATCAGTGTAGAAACTCCCAACACTGTACTTTGTGTCATACCACACGAGTTCCATGGTATAAGTACCGAAGTTACGGTTATTCCATCTTCCAAACTTCGGCTTAACAAACGGTTTTCGTAACCGCGTTTTGCGTACAAATCCTTAAACATATTTCCGGTAAGAATAAGCGAAAGATACTGGTCGCCCATGGTAAGGTTTGTAAGCAGCCCACTGGCAATGGTTGAACCTACAAGTCCTGCAGTGTTTTTTATGTATCGTGTTAGTGCAACGGTAATACTTTCAATCATTCGACATGAAGCCATGGCTGCACCAAAACAGGTGGCGCAAATTATCAGCCACACAGTAAAAAGCATTCCCTGCATTCCGCGCGTTGCAATTAAACGGTTTAATTCTACGTTCCCTGCATCAAGACCGGTTGACCCGAAACAACTCATTGTTGCTCCTTTCAGAGCATCGATTAGTGAATTACCGCCGGCAATTTCATAAAGATTTTGTCGCTGGAAAATAAATGCTGCAATAGCTGCAAGCAACATCGATAAAAATAAAGTAACCAATGGAGGATAGCGTTTTGCGATAACAAATACCGTTAGTAAAGGCACTGTGAGCAACCACGGCGAAAGATTAAAACGTGCTTTCAAAGCTGCGTCGTAAATCGCAATATCGTCAGTTGTAATTCCCGGAAAAGTAAACCCGGCTATGGTAAATACTGTAAGAGCAATAAACATTGATGGTACGGTTGTTATCCACATATAGCGGATATGCGTAAAAAGTGGTGTACCTGAAATTGAAGAAGCAAGAATTGTGGTATCTGATAAGGGTGACATTTTATCGCCGAAATAAGCACCGGAAACAATAGCCCCTGCAATCCACCCATCGTGAAAACCCTGTGCTCTGCCTATTCCCATAAGCGCAATTCCAATAGTGGCAACTGTTGTCCATGAACTTCCAGTGATTAATGAAACCAATGCACTTATAACAGCGGCTGATAACAGAAAAATTTCAGGGCGTATTATTTTCAATCCGTATGAAATAAATAAAGGAACTATGCCGCTAATCATCCATGTACCTGATAATGCTCCGATAACAAGTAATATTAACAAGGCTGTGGAAATATTTTTAATATTCTTGTGCAACGCCTTTTCAAAACTGCTCCAATGAAGGTTTACTGTTATTTTCCCTATTATCAGACAAAAAGCTGTAGCTAAAAGCAGCGCCATTTGGCTTGCTCCGTTGAGTGCATCGCCTCCAAAAATGGCTACTGCAAATGCTACAAACAATATCAGCAACAGTACAGGAATGAATGCAACGAGCGGATGTGGAAGTTTATGCGTTTGTTCGGCCATCGCGAAATTTACATTTTATAAATTGATTTATATGGATATTTTTTACAATTCACTGTTGTATCACAAAATATATTGGCACTTTTCTAATTTTATCGTATTTAATCAAGATGGAAAAAATCCAATTTATCCATTTGTAACTAATACAACGATGCAAAAATACTCATTTATTTGTAGCATACAATTTTTTTAAGTTCAGCAGAAAATTGTTTACTTTTGCAAAGATAAGGATATATTAAATGGTTAACTTGTTTACATTTGTAGTATATAAATATCTGTAAATAAATTATATAGAATTACTAAAAAATTAAGATCCAGATTCCAATCATATAAGAAAATGAGAATAGTATTTATGGGTACGCCCGAATTCGCGGTAGCAAGTTTAAAAAAATTACATGAAAGTGAACATTCCATTGTGGGCGTAGTAACAATGCCCGATAAACCTGCAGGAAGAGGTTATAAAATTCAATATTCTCCTGTAAAAGAATATGCTTTGGAACATAATCTGCCATTATTACAGCCCGAAAAACTGAAAGATGAAAGTTTTCTTGCTGAACTCAAATCGTTAAACGCCGATGTGCAGGTAGTTGTTGCGTTTCGAATGTTGCCCGAAGTGGTATGGAATATGCCTCCAAAGGGAACTTTTAATTTACATGCCTCGCTATTGCCTCACTATCGAGGAGCAGCGCCTATCAATTGGGCAATTATTAATGGTGAAAAGGAAACCGGAGTTACTACATTTTTTCTCACACACGAAATTGATACCGGAAAAATAATTCTGCAGGAAAAAATTGCCATTTCAGAAATTGACAACGCCGGTACAATTCATGACCGCCTTATGACACTTGGTGCTGATATCGTATTGAAAACTATCGAGTTAATAGCTGCAGGAAATGCAGAAGCCGTTGACCAATCAATGTTTTATACCAATGAAAGAATGCTGAAACCTGCTCCGAAAATTTTCAAAGAAACCTGCAAAATTGATTATGAAAAATCACCGCAGGAAATTTACAATTTCGTAAGAGGTTTATCACCATATCCTGCTGCCTGGACTGAAATAATTTTACCCGGAAAAGAAGAAATGCTTTTTCTTAAGATTTATGAAGTTACACCTGAAAAACAAATACATGAATTTAATACAGGATTCTGCACAATTGATGATAATAAAAATATTAAGATTGCCTGCAAGGGTGGTTTTGTTATTTTGAAATCGGTGCAGGCTGCGGGTAAAAAACGAATGACAGCCGAAGAATGGTTGAGAGGGTTGAGATAATACTTTGAGGGTGGACGATGGACGGTGGATACTTGTTAATGTATTTATTTTCATCTGTTTGAAAATAAATATTTCTGTGTTAAATTCTTTAATATTAAATACTTAAGGTAGATAAAATACTACATTGAATGAATAAAAAAACCTGACAGTAATGAATGCCAGGTTTTTTAATTTGAAAAAAAGTAATATAGATTGACCTATAATTTTTTCATTTCCTGGATTAGCAGTTTATTTTCTTCAGGTGTACCAACTGTTATTCGGATACAATCGTCGAGTAAAGCGAGGTTACTTCTGTTACGAATAATTACACCCTTACTCATGAGATATTTATAAACCATGGCAGCATCTTTAACTTTTACCAAAACAAAGTTGGCATCGGTAGGATAAATTTTTAGGACAACATTCAGCTTAAGCAGTTCAAACAGTAACCATTCGCGTTGTTTCAGGATAGATTTGACCCATTCCTGCATTTGGTCTGCTTTTTTAAGCTCCTCCAATGCATGTTGCTGATTTTGCAAACTCACATTGTAAGGGTATTTAATTGTGTTCAACACATTAATAATCTCGGGCGAAGCAAAAACAAAACCAACGCGAGTTGCTGCATTTGCCCAAGCTTTTGACATGGTTTGGAGTATCACCAAATTAGGATACTCATCAATAAATGAAGCATAGCTTCCTCCGCGGGAGAAATCGACATAAGCTTCATCTATTACCACCAATCCTCGGAACCATTTCAGTAGCTTATGAACCTCTGTACGATTTAATGAGTTTCCAGTTGGATTATTTGGTGAACATAACCAGATAATTTTGGTTTTAGCATTTGCAGCATCAATCAATTTGTATGCTTCAACGTCGAAATTTTCATTCAGTTTTACATTCCGATATTGAACATTATTGATATCAGCACAAACTTTATACATACCATAAGTAGGCTCAATAGCAACTACATTATCTTCTCCTGGCTCACAAAAAGCCCTAAAAAGCAAATCGATTGCTTCATCACTACCATTACCAACAAAAATATTTTCGTCCGGCACTTTTTTAATTACTGAAATTGCTTTCTTAAGGTCTTTTTGAAGCGGATCGGGGTAGCGATTGAAGGGTGAATTGTACGGATTTTCGTTAGCATCAAGAAACGCAGATGCGCTACCGCTAAATTCGTAGCGGGCACATGAATAAGGTTTCAGATTGCGAATGTTTTCTCTTAGTAAATCTTTAATGTTCATTTGATTATAATTTAATCTGTTCTGTATATTGATTAAGTCTGTCTGTTTTTAAAAATAATGATAAACACAGTTTAATTTATCTTATTACATTTCTTAAATAATAATCATCTTTCTCTTCTTCCTCAATTCTTATTTTTACTGCATTACTGTGTGCCTGAAGATTTTCGTTTTCAGCCATAAGTATAATAGCATTACTAAGGTTAGTTAATCCCTCCCGGGTAATTTGCTGAAAAGTAACTTTCCTGATAAAACTGTCGAGGTTAACACCGTTGTATGAGCGAGCATATCCGTTTGTTGGAAGCGTATGATTGGTACCGGATGCATAATCGCCGGCGCTTTCCGGAGTGTAATGTCCCAAAAAAACGGATCCTGCATTAATAATATTATCTGCTACACCATTACTGTAATGTGTCGAAATAATAAGATGTTCGGGAGCATAAAGATTTGTAATTTCCACAGCTTCTTCCAGTGTACGCAAAACAATAATTTTACTATGTTCAAGCGCTTTCATTGCTATTTCAGAACGATTGAGCTCCTTCAACTGTATATCTATTTGTTCCATGACTGCTTCCACATGCGGTTCGTGTACTGTTACAAGTACCGCCTGACTGTCAACACCATGTTCTGCCTGCGATAACATATCGGCGGCGATAAATGATGGTTTTGCGGTTTCGTCAGCTATAATTTGTACTTCAGAAGGTCCGGCAGGCAAATCGATAGCTACTCCCTGAAGTGCGACAAGTTGCTTTGCAGCAGTTACATATTGATTTCCGGGTCCGAAAATTTTATGAACCTGCGGTATACTCTCAGTTCCGTAAGCCATGGCAGCTATAGCCTGTGCACCACCAACTTTAAAAATGCGATGAACACCGGCAATTTTTGCAGCATATAGCACTGCTGGATGCAATTTTCCTTCTTTATCAGGGGGTGAACATAGTACAATTTCTTTACATTCGGCAATTCCGGCAGGTATTGCAAGCATTAAAACAGTGGAAAATAATGGCGCAGAACCACCCGGAATGTACAAACCTACTTTTTGGATTGGAATAGCTTTTTGCCAGCAATATACACCCGGGGAGGTTTGAATTTCGTGCATTTCTGTTTGCTGCTCTGAGTGAAATTTCCAGATATTACGACGCGCCATTTCTATTGCCTGTTTTAAGGGTAATGAAACTTGTTTTTCGGCATTTGCAATTTCCTCTTTTGTTACTTCAAATTGATTCAAAGTAACACCATCGAATTTTTTAGTAAAAACGGCTAATGCCTTATCTCCATTTAAGCGTACTTCATCAAGCACAGGTTGCACTATGCTGAATAGTTTTGTGCTGTCGAAAACCGGACGTTTGATTATTTCAGTCCATTTATCTTTTGGTGGATATTTGTAAATCTGCATTATTTAAAATTTATCAAAAATATAGATTTAAAAATGAACCATAAACTCTGCAACCAACTTACTATCTGTAGCTTTCCCGTCAGGCCAAAAATAACGTTCATAATTTAAACGTATTTCATTAACAAAAGGTTTAGCAAAACTGAAAGTTATTCCACCTGTTAACCTTTTTCGGGCTTCATCAGTTTTAACAATTATGGAACTAGAACTTTGTACATCATAACGCATATTTTTCTTCATATCATCGTAGCGCAAAAGAGGTGTAATTATTTTTACGTATTTAAATTTTGGAGTATAAATATCGTAATTTGCCTGGATTAACCAGCTTTGCGTTTCATTAAAATCGAGTTTGGATACTGAGTTATAGGTTTTGTACAGATATTCCATTTCGAAAGTAAAATTTGAAAAATTAAACATCAGACCCGGACTGTAATAGTTCATTCTGATTTGACCCGGGTAGATTGTCAGTGCATTTAATTGAAATTGTAACGAACTTAAAGGTTGAAATACAATTCGTCCGGCATAACTTAACTCGTTCAATTCAAGCGTTCTATCTTGTGTGTATAGCCCCATTCCATTGTACACTCCCAGTGTAAAATCGATTGGTAAAAATTTTTGATTAATTATATTAAAAGATACACCTACATCGCGTAGGTTGGTGAGTTGTTTACCAATAAACGAGCGGTTAGCAAACCAAAAATTATGGGGTGAACGTAAATTATCGGTACTGAAAGGCACTTTTTGCTGACCAATGGTAAACGACCACCATTTTTCGGGTTTAAATTGTACAAACGCATCAAGCATACGTGTTCTTCCTTCATCGGAAAGATCAATTTCTGCTTTATACCATGTTATAGGAGTAACTTTCCCTCTTAAACTGAAACGCGCATTTCGTACTTGAAACCTGTGTTCATTTAGTTCGGTAAAATATTCATACTTACCTCTTATTGTTCCATCAATTGATGGATAATAACTTTCTGATACTGTCTGTGCATTCAGTAACTGAATCACATATACAAAAGAAACTAAAATCAGCAGTTTTGCGTTTTTCTCTATCATTTTAAAAAAAATTAACAAAAATAACTCTCCCATTTCGAAAACAACTCTTCCATACTTTCAAGTACAATATCTGCTCCGTTTTCAAAAAGCACCTCTACAGGTAAAGGACCTGTATTAACAGCTACAGTAAACAATCCCGCAGCTTTTGCAGAAGCTACTCCTAAGGGTGCATTTTCAATAACTACTATCTGCCATGGTTGTAATCCGGATCGTTTCAGTGCTTTAAGATATGGTTCGGGATGTGGTTTCCCTTGCTCCACATCAAATGCAGTGATCATATTTTCTTTTCGGAAAATTCCGGGAAATGCCGAATGCAAACCATCGAGTAATTTCGGTTGTGCAGAGCCTGTTACCAAATATATATCCTGATGCTTTGATTTAACCTTTTGAAGTAATTCATAAGCATAAGGCATAGGAACAGTTTGTTCAATTTCCTCAAAATACTTCGATTTTAGAGCATAAATTATTTTCTTCTCCTCTTCGGTAGCATCTCGATGAAGCTCCTTGTTAAAAACACCATCGATAGTTGAACTTCCGGTCCGACCTTCGTTCATATAAGCTTCGGTTACAGTAAAGGGCATACCTACTTCGTTTAAAGCCCTAACCCAGGCAGTAGCATGAAATGGCATTGAATCGAACAAAACTCCATCCATATCAAAGAATACTGCCTTACATTCAAATCGTGGATACTGATTGCTAGTAATAAAATTTTGAATTGCTGAAGTAATCATTAAAAAAAATTTGCACAAAGATACTTCAAATATGCAGAAAAATAAAATTTAAGAATAATTTGGAGCTCTATGCCGTTCACACCATTTACAAAATAAAGAACAATTTTTGGCATTGGATAAAATAATGTGTATATTTGCACCCGCAAAAAACAACGGGGTGTGGCGCAGTTGGTAGCGCGCTACGTTCGGGACGTAGAGGCCGCAGGTTCGAGTCTTGTCACCCCGACACGTTAAAAAGTGAATTCAAATTTATTTTTGAATTCACTTTTTTTATGGTTATGAAAAATTTCTTTCGTTAAATTTTTATTTCATTTTTTACATTTTATTTGTTTTTTCTAATAATTTTATGTATATTTGTAAAAAATATTTCAGACATTACTATCTTTATCGAAAAAAACATAATAGTCTGATATTTAACATTATAATAAAAATAAAATGAAAATTAAACTTTTTCTTATAACCGTAATCGCAGCCGTTTATTTAACTTCATGTTCACTTGAAGGTGGCTCTAATTATACTCCTCAAATAATGTTAATTCGAACACCACTTCTACAAAATGGAGATTCGCTAAGTTTATACTATACTGATGAAGGCGGAGTATTTCGTTTAGACACAATTGAAGTTGGTGACACTGTACGCTTTCATCTTTATATGGAAGGGTTTTCTAATAATTTATTGGCTTTTTATATCAAGGATATAACAGATGGTGCCGCTAAAATAGTTTTACCTGAAAAAACTTCATTGGATTCGGTTTTCCTGCCAACTTCGAACTACACTGATGGTAAATTTCTGATGAATGGTAAATCGACCTCGCTTTTCTTTCCAATGAGATATGTAGCGCTTAAACCTTCGGGCATTGCAAAAATTCAATTTACGGTAGTTTCTGATGCCATTTTTAAAGACTTATGGGGTTCAAATACGGCAAGCATAACTTTTAAAACTCCCATTGTTCCAAAGAAATAATTTGTGAAAATAATTGAATAGAATAAATAAACAGCGCTTCAGTTTTGAACTGTACCCCAAAAGTTACACAAAAATTTTTGGGGTATTTTTATGGAAAAAATATAGCAAAATAATCTGAAGCATGTTTATTTAGATAAAATTAAGTTTTTTAGAGCGTTAAAACAGGGTAATGTGTCACGCAATATTAGTACAGCATAGCAAATTAACAAATGTGTTGTAGAAGATTGGCTTCGTGTTTATAAAGACAAAGTTTTTTTGAGATTTGAAAAAGCCTCAAGCCCCTGTGAAGTATTGATTTGAAAGAACAGTTAGTGCGGGACGTATTAGAAAATTTATTAACTTTCCGGTTAGCTAATTGTAACGATTTTAGAAACAAAGATAAATTAAAAGGGCTGAGTCTGGTAACCTTACGAACTCAGTCCTCTGAAATTTAATTATTAATCCGTCCAACTTTTGGTGGCAGTTCAAATATTGGTTTGCCTGTTTTTCTATGGATTAGATTTATCAATAACCTACAAGTTTACCTGTTGTTCTTAGTTCATCCCCTGTATAAAACCTGTACACAAATACTTTTCCACTTTCTTCAGAACTATTTATTTTAATTGGGATTTCGTGTACTCCTTCATCAAGGTTCGATTTGTATGAAGTAATTTCACGACCGAGAATGTCAGAAATTTTTATGGTAACTTCTTCAGCGCGATGGAGGTAAAATTTAAAATTTACGTTTTCAGTAAAAGGATTCGGATAAGTAACCATATCCAGAATTCTGAATTCCGCATCAAATTTGCCTAATGTAACATCTACAATTGGTTGAATCTGGCTGTCCATCCATTTTATCCTATCGCGAAGCCATGTTTTCAGATAATTCAATTCATTTTGATATGTTCCGCCTACATAGTTGTTAGGCCAAACATACGTTCCAAGTACATTCCAGGTCTTAAAATTACGTTTTTGGGCATCGTAAAGTACTAAAGCACACGAATCAATAAATTTATTCAGATACGTTTCGTTTATGTAATTTTGTATCCAATAGTTCCAGCGTTTTTTAATGTGAGAGTTAAAAAACGGATCGAGCCTGAATTTTTCCCACCAGAATGGCATGGCATACGCATCGCCATCGCCCATACCATCAATAATCCACCCTTGAGTATTACCTGCTGAGAAGAAATTAGCATTTCCGAAACAAATATTATAATCCCAGAATGGTCCCATAGTGATTTTTCCCCCACGGCTGTCTTTGTCTTTGTGAAGAAATGTACTGATTCTGTATCCATCAAGATTTCTTGATAGTTCGCTGATAATGTAATAATCAACAAATGAGTTTAAATCGATAAAAGGATAGTATCCTGTAATTCTGTCTTTGTAATTTTCGCTGTTCATTGCATCTTCAAATGCAGTGATATAATCCTGAATGTAATAACGCTGGTAATCATTGATAACACTTCCTTTTGGGTCTATGAACAAAAAGTGAACTTTTTGTTGCAGTTTTGTACGCGCTCTGTAAGGTGATATCCAGTAATCTTTTCCTTCAACATCATCATTGTCAGGTCTGTCTATCTGTAAAATATAACCGCCCGTAAGTTGATCACCAAAAACATCGGTATCCTTGAGTTTGGCTAAGTTTAAGCGGTTTTTATCGATTTTTATCTTTTCTACAAGTACATACACACCTACATAATTCCCATTCAGGTATAATTCAAAAAAGCGGGTTCGTGGCGACCATTTCCCGGTTTTGTTTCCTAAATGATAAGCAAGTACGTTTCGCATGAGCGATTTGTCGGAATAGGGTCCGTGAAAAACCCAATCATTTTCCTTAGGCATACCTAGAAGAGAAACGTTAAGGTTTTCTCCTGCAGTATCTCGTGTTTCGACTGTGTAATTTTTTTTAGGGTAATTTACTGATGTAAAACCACGAACTTCAATCCCAATTTTTCCGTTGTATTCAAAAACAGTATCGTTAATATTGTTTTTTCCTGTCGGGCTGTTAAGCACTTTCATGTCAGCAGTAATTTTAACATCAGGTATTATAGTTTGCCCGTTGGTGTTGATAAAAATGAAAGGTAAATTACTTGTTTCAAAATTTAAAGGTTCTTCAAACCATGATGGCGTTGGATTATAAACTATATTTGGATAATTGATTTTTGCATGAACAAAAACCCTCGCCGATAAATCGCTCGAACTTATATTCTGATTAAGGATTTGAACTGCAAATGTGTTGATGCCTCTTACCAGACTCGATGGTTTTAACTGATATCGCTCCGGATTCCCTCCACTGTACATTTGAGCTTCCCTATCGGTAGTTAAAGATGCATTATAAGCAGGGAATGCACCCACAATATTCGTCGAACGTGCACATTCAACTCCATTAATGTATAGTACAAAAGCATCATCATAATCAATATCAAGCAGTAAATCTTCAACAATATTTACATCGGGTAATACAATCTGTTTACGAATATAAAGCGAATTACAAGCGGTAACTATGGTAACATCATCATTATCGCCATAACCTAATCCTCCCTGACCGGATTTCCATACTGCATCGTTAAAACCGGGCTGATACCAGTTGGTTGGTGGCTCTGATGTGGCAGCAAGATATTTCCAAGTATCCGATTCGAGTACCATTGACTCCCAGTGTGCTTGTGCTATCGTTAAAGCTGAAAATAATATCAGAAGTAGTGAAGTTAGAGTATATTTCATTCTTTTTAAAGACATAATAAAGATTTTTTAGATATTCATTGTTGCTATTTTACAAGCTTAATCGTATTTAATAAAAAGTTTTTTTTCTTTTATATGACACAAAGATATTTTAAATAGGGGAAATTGTTCTGAAATTTTGCGATAAATACACGATTATCCACCTTTATGATTATTTTATCGAACAAAATGTAGTGCTGCAATGTTAATCAGTCAATAAAAATCAAACATTTCAATGAATAGCAAATTAACTCCAAATCAATAAAATTTTACAATAAAATTACTTTAGAATATGGCTTTTACACTTCAACTCAGCGCTAAAGCTCCGGATTTTACTCTTCCGGCTACCGATGGTAAAGTTTATAAACTTTCCGATTTTACAGCCGAAACATTGGTTGTTTTTTTTACTTGCAACCATTGTCCCTATGTGATTGGCTCTGATGAGGTAACACGAAGAACGGTAGAAAAATTCAAACCTCGTGGTGTGGATTTTGTTGCTATTAATTCAAATAGTAAAAATACTTATGAGGAAGATAGTTTTCCCAATATGGTTCGTCGAATGGAACAACATCGTTTCCCCTGGGTGTATCTATACGATGAGACTCAGGAAGTGGCTTTGAAATACGGAGCACTGCGTACTCCCCATTTCTATGTTTTCAACAAAAATCGGGAACTGATTTATACCGGTCGTGCTGTGGATAGCCCGCGCGATACATCGAAAATGACTGTAAATGATCTCGAAAATGCGCTTGAAGAACATTTGGCTGGCAAACAAGTCTCAAAACCACTAACAAATCCAATTGGTTGTAATGTAAAGTGGGAGGGTCAGGACAAACACTGGATGCCGGGCGATGCGTGTGATTTGGTATAGTAACGTACGAATAAGAAATTCTATTTTAAAAATTAAAGCCTGACGTTGTTAAATTTGTCAGGCTTTAATTTGAAGTAGTATAACCAAATGTTCAGTTGATTTATCCAACTAATTTATTAATTTCACCAATAATTTCTTTTGCAAAATTATCGGCTTTCTCCGGCGACGATGATTCAGAGTAAATACGTATAATCGGTTCTGTGTTCGATTTTCGTAGATGTACCCACCCTTCAGGAAAGTCGATTTTCACACCATCGATATCATTTACTTCATATTCAGCATATTTTTGTTTCATTTTTTTTAGTAAACCATCAACATCTACGGTAGGAGTAAGTTCTATTTTATTTTTCGAAATATAATATTCAGGGTAAAGTTTTCGAATTTCGGAAACTTTCATTTTCTTCTTAGCCATCAATGTCAGAAATAAAGCAACTCCCACCAATGCATCCCGCCCGTAATGACTTGCAGGATAAATAACGCCTCCGTTACCTTCACCCCCTATCACTGCATTGGTTTCTTTCATTTTGGTAACAACATTTACTTCGCCAACTGCAGCAGCATTGTATTCGTATCCATAGGATCGGGTTACATCGCGTAACGCACGGGTTGAACTCAGATTGGAAACAGTGTTGCCCGGTGTGTTTTGTAGAACATAATCAGCCACAGCCACAAGTGTGTATTCTTCACCAAACATACTCCCGTCCTCACAAATTATTGCCAGCCGGTCAACATCTGGGTCAACTACGAATCCTACATTAGCCTTTCCTGCCTTCATTAAATCAGAAATATCTGTTAAGTGCTCCGGCAGCGGTTCGGGATTATGGGGAAACTGACCGTTTGGTTCGCAGTAAATTTTTTCGATGGTTTTTACACCAAGTGCTTCCAATAATTGAGGTATGGCAACTCCGCCTACTGAATTTACTGCATCAATTGCCACACGGAATCCGGCATTTTTTATTGCTTCGGCATCCACAAGTTCAAGAGCAAGCACACTTTCGATGTGAAGTTTAGTATAATCGTTCTTTTCAGTTAGTTTTCCTAAATTGTCCACAGTGGAGAATTCAAACGATTCATTTTCAGCAATTTGTAAAACGCGTTCACCTTCTGTGGCGTTCAAAAATTCACCTTTCTCGTTAAGTAATTTCAATGCATTCCATTGTTTAGGATTGTGGCTTGCTGTGAGAATGATGCCTCCTGCTGCTTTCTCCATTGTAACAGCAAGTTCGGTTGTGGGTGTCGATGCCAATCCTATGTTAACAACATCATAGCCCATGCCAAGTAATGTACCTGTAACCATAAGGTTCACCATTTCACCCGAAATGCGTGCATCGCGGCCAACTACAATAGTGTTCGAGACAGATTTTCCCGATTCTCTGATAAAAGTGGCGTAAGCTGCAGTAAATTTTGCAATGTCTACCGGATTCAGTCCTTCGCCTGCTTTACCACCAATGGTGCCTCTGATGCCTGAAATTGATTTGATAAGTGTCATTGTGTGCTAAGTTTATAGTAATAAAAGAAATAAAAATTAAAAAGCACCCTGAGTTTTATTCGGGATGCTTATATACTGATTACATTTTCATTTTTTTGATTATCCAAAATATTTATTTTGTAAATTCAATTATAAAATATTATTTGCGAAACTGAATTTTCAAATCGTAACCATAGGGAGTTACACTTTGCATATTGCTCTGAAACCCAAGTTTTGAAGGGACGATAATTTTTGCCTGCGATTCGTTTCGTTTCATGTACGAAAGTGCTTCATGCCAGGCGTTATTTGCCTTTGTGTAATCCTGATAATTAAAGGTTGTTGGGTAAGGAGAATCAATAGTATTCCAACTGAAAACAGTATCAGGTTTGGTTGTTAAGGTGTATTGCAGATAGCGTACCGATACCAAATCGTAGAATTCAAGGGTGTCTGTAGAAGTAATATCTCCCGGATCGGATAAATGAAAGTAAAGACCTGAGGTGGTTTTTACAAATAAATTATTTGGCCATGCTGTCTTACTTTCTGGGAATTCAGATACAACTTGAATGTTGTTTCGCTTAATATATTCTTCAATCAGCAAACGCTCGGCTTTCAATTGCTCGGCATAGGTTGTACGGTCGTCGCACGAAATAAGGAATATAGCTGATACAAAAATACTTATGATAATTAAAAAGAGTTTATTCATTTTGTTTTAATTGTGATGCAAATATCTGATTATTATTGCAAAATAAAAAGTTAAGAATAATGAATTAAGAAGCTCATTCTGATAATTTTAGAAAAAACAAATGGTTTCTCTATTTTTCAGAAACTGAAATTTCAACATAAATTGAAGTATAAGGCGGAATTTCCGGCTGTTTACCCTTGTTTCCGTATGCAAGATACCAAGGAATAACAGCTTTCGAATTACAACCTTTCGTAGTCAGTTTCAATATTTCTTCTATGCCAACCAGCGTTTCTTTTTGCCCGATATGTATAGTTTGATTTTCATTTAATAGCAAAACGCCATCGAGATTAAAAATTTTAATACTGAAACTACACTTATCGTTTGTTTTTAAAGTTGTTTTTTTATCGGTATTGCAATTACTGTAATACCAGAATCCCGTTGCAGTTTTTGTAAATGTCGGATATTTTTGAGCAACATAAATTGCTAATATACTGTCTTCCTTTTCAATAAGCGAATTATGTATTTGTGTAAGCGCTAATGAAACCGAATCTGAAGCATCATTTTTATTCGATGGTAGTTGCGGTTTTGGTCGTGAGCAAGAAACATACAAAATGCTAATTATCAGTGTTATAAACAAATATTTTGCCTTCACTTTTTGTTTATCTGATATTTGCTATACTAATAATATCTGAAAATACTCCGGCAGCTGTAACACTTGCGCCCGCACCATATCCTTTTATCATCATCGGAAATTCGTTATAGCGCTCAGTAGTGATCAGAATAATATTATTACTTCCCTGTAGATCATAAAATGGATGTAAACTGTCAACTTCTGTAAGACCTACACTGCATTTCCCCATTTCCATTGTCGCTACAAATCGCCAACGTTTACCCTCTGCCGCAAGTTTTTTTCTGCGTTCTTCAAATTCGGCATCAAGTTCAGGAATCGTTCTCCAAAATTCATCGATATGACCTTCGAAGTATTTATCCGGAATGAACAGATTTTTTTCGACATCTTCCTGTTCTACTCTGTATCCAGCTTCACGAGCGAGAATTACCAGTTTACGAACAACATCTTTTCCACTCAGGTCAATTCGGGGATCAGGTTCTGAGTAACCTGCTTCTTTAGCCATTAAAATAGCTTTGCTCAATGGTATTTCACTGCTTATGGTGTTGAATATAAAATTCAATGTTCCTGAAAGCACTGCCTGCATTTTCTGGATATGATCGCCACTGTTTATAAGGCTGTTCATGGTGTTTATTATGGGCAATCCGGCACCTACATTGGTCTCGAACAGAAATTTTACACCTTTTCTACGCGAAATATCTTTCAGTTTAATATATTTATCATAGGCTGATGAAGCTGCTATTTTGTTGGCTGTTACTACCGAAACGTTATTTTCAAGCAACGACTG
Organism: uncultured Paludibacter sp.; assembly: GCA_964396515.1. Classification (GTDB taxonomy): domain Bacteria; phylum Bacteroidota; class Bacteroidia; order Bacteroidales; family Paludibacteraceae; genus Paludibacter. Next base: position 27,472 of record CAYNGF010000018.1, on the reverse strand, counting down.
ATACAAATCTGCGATTTCTTGATTGGCTGTGCAGTCCACAAATACTGAATTGAAAATATTCATGCCGATAACTTCGCTCCCAATACTTTTCGAGGTAGCATCCTGTCCTTCAGTAAAAAGTTGTTCCCGGTAATTGTCAAGGTTTATACCTTCTCGACTGAAAAGCATCTTCTTACTTGATGCAATTCCTACTACCTTAATTTTTAGGCTGTTTTGTGTCATTAACTTAGGTTGCTGTTTCCTGATTTGTTCCAGCAAACTGCTCCCGACCGTACCTATTCCTACTATAAAAAGGTTTATTACCTGATATTCCGATAGGAAAAAAGAATCATGAATTACGTTCAACGCTTTGCGTAAAGACTTACGGTCGGTAACGAATGATATATTAGTTTCGGAAGCACCCTGCGCGCAAGCTATTACATTTATACCATTTTTACCCAGTGTTCCGAAGAGTTTTCCTGCAATACCGGGAGTTCGTTTCATATTATCCCCAACAATGGCTACGGTTGCGAGATCATCTTCGGAGAAAATATTATCAATCTCCCCTTGTGCAATCTCTGCTGCAAATTCCTGACGTAATACTTTAACTGCTAATTCACTGTCGGCATTGCGAACACCTATAGAGGTTGTGTTTTCCGACGATGCCTGCGATACAAGAAAAACACTAATGCCATTTTTTGCTAAAACTCTGAAAATTCTATAGTTAACCCCAATAACACCCACCATGCCCAAACCTTGTATGGTAATCAATGAAGTATCATTGATAGACGAGATTCCCTTAATTGCTTTGGATGGTTCGCCTGATTTTTCTTGAGAAATATACGTTCCGGGTGCGTCAGGATTGAAAGTGTTTTTAATTACAACCGGTATGTTTTTGTGAAAAACGGGGAAAATAGTCGGAGGATAAATTACTTTAGCTCCAAAGTTGCACAGTTCCATTGCTTCGCTGAAACTCAACTTTTCAATAACATACGTTGAGCTTATAATTCGTGGGTCGGCAGTCATGAAACCATCCACATCTGTCCAAATTTCAAGTAATCGGGCATTGAGTGCAGCCGCAAGTATGGCTGCTGTATAGTCTGAACCTCCACGTCCAAGATTAGTTACAAAATTTGTGGTGCCATCAGTTGAAATAAACCCTCCGCAAACACTTACTTTAGGAAGGTTTTTAAAAGTTTGATGAATTAATTCATTGGTTTTTGCAAAATCAACATTATGTTTATCAAACTGATTTACAGTTTTAATAAATTTCTTAGCATCAAAATGTACTGCATCCCGAATTGTATTTGCTATAATTATTGAAGATATTGCTTCACCATATGCTACAATGGTGTCAGTAATTTTTGGAGAACTGTCTCTTATCAGATATATTCCCCGAAGTATGTTCGCTAAATCGTTGAATTCTGATTTTACATCTTCGATAACTTTTTGAATTTTTTCTTCTTCAACCACTGTATTGATCATATCAATATGGCGTACAAGCATAGTCCGATATTCGTCGATATAGCTTTCATCACCCTGTGAGGCAAGTTTCGAAACTTTATAAAGTTGATCGGTAATGCCCGAAAGGGCTGATACCACTACGATTACCGGTTCGTTTGCTGCTTCAACAATTTTCTTAACGTTAAGAATTCCTTCAATGGAGCCGACAGATGTGCCGCCAAATTTCAATACTTTCATTCTTTTGTAAATGAATTATATGATTTGTGATTCAATTTGCAAAATTAACCATTTTGAACGATATATTAGCGCTTTAAATCAATTTTGATAAAAGTGTTTTGAATTTTCGGAAAAATAGCGTACTTTTGCACCGCATTTTTGCATTGGGTATGGTCTCGTAGCTCAGTTGGATAGAGCAACAGCCTTCTAAGCTGTGGGTCGTGGGTTCGAATCCCGCCGGGATCACTTATTTAAATTGAAAACACTTCTTCATACAAGCGAAGAAGTGTTTTTTATTCACCGCTAATTTGAACTTTAGGAATAATTTTTAAGAAAACTTCAAAATCATATAAAAATTAGTCATCAGTAAGAATTTACATGATAAAAGATTACTAAAAAATCCACTCTTCTGAAATTTTATAATCTTGATTCAAACAAATAAAATTATATTTTTACATGAAATTTCAAAAATTCAAATGAACAAAAAGTATCATATTTATGAAAAAATTTCTCGTAACAATTTCAGCGTTAATCATTACATTATCAGCATTTTGCCAACAAAATGATTTAGCCAGTCCTGATGGAAAACTTTTAGTCTCCGTAGTTGTAGAGCAGAGTAAACCTGTTTATTCAGTTCAATACAATGGAATTACTATGCTTGAACCATCTCCACTAGGTTTAATTACTACTGACGGAAATTTTGCTGACAACATGAAATTTATATCTTCTTCTGAAAATAAAATTGACAAAACATATTTTCAGGCAAAAATTAAGAAATCGTTGGTACATTATGTTGCGAATGAGCGGATTTACACATTTACAAACGCACAAAATCAGAAACTCGATATTATTTTCAGAGTAAGTAACAACGACATTGCAATCCGTTATTACATACATCGTGCGGGCAATTCTGCCAACTGTATTATCCAAAAGGAACTTACCGGATTTAATTTACCTGATAGAGCCACCGTTTTTCTTACACCCCAATCTACACCTATGATTGGTTGGGAGCGTACCAAACCAAGTTACGAAGAAGATTATATTGTTGATGCTCCACTTGGTACACCATCGCAATATGGTGTTGGTTTTACCTTTCCGGGACTTTTTCGCATTGGTTCGGATGGATGGGTTCTGGTTTCCGAAACCGGAGTAACGAGCGCTTTTTGCGGTTCAAAGTTAAGCGAAGCTACAAAAGAAGGGCTCTATTCAATCGCTTATCCTGAACCGGGAGAAAATAATGGTATTGGTAGTCATTTGCCTGCTATTTCGTTGCCGGGATATACGCCATGGCGCACAATAACTGTTGGCAGTACGCTGAAACCGATTGTTGAAACTACTGTTCCTTTTGATGTGGTAGAGCCTTTGTATGAACCATCGAAAGAATACCGTTTCGGACGATCTACGTGGAGTTGGATTATGTGGCAGGACAATAGCATTAACTATAACGACCAGGTAAAATATATCGACCTTGCTGCTGCCATGGGTTGGGAATATGTGTTGATTGATGGCTTGTGGGATAAAAGCCTAAGCATCGGTTATGAACGGATGCCCGAACTTGTGAAATACGCACAATCGAAAGGTATCGATGTGTTTGTTTGGTACAATTCAAACGGCTATTGGAATAATGCTCCACAGGGTCCGAAAAACCGTATGCACAATGCCATTGTTCGAAAAAAAGAAATGAAATGGCTGCAAAGTATAGGTGTGAAAGGATTGAAAGTCGATTTTTTTGGCGGCGATAAACAGGAAACCATGAAGTTGTACGAGGATATTCTCTCCGATGCCAATGATTATGGATTGATGATAATTTTCCATGGTTGTACTTTGCCGCGTGGATGGGAGCGTATGTATCCGAATTATGTTGGCAGCGAAGCTGTGTTGGCTTCTGAAAATCTCATTTTTAATCAGCGCAATAACGATATGGAAGCATTTAACGCGTGTCTGCATCCGTTTATCCGCAATGCTGTGGGAAGTATGGAATTTGGCCCAGTACTCCTGAATAAACACCATAACCGTACCAACGATGGAGGCAATATTCGTCGAACTTCAGATGTTTTTCAACTCGCTACTTCAGTTTTATTTCAGAATGCGGTGCAAATGTTTGCCTTAGCTCCCAATAACCTTACTGATGCACCTGCTTTTGCCATCGATTTTATGAAGAAAGTACCTACAACCTGGAACGAAACTGTTTTCATTGATGGCTATCCGGGAAAATATGTTATTCTTGCACGTCGCCATGCCGATAAATGGTTTTTGGTTGGCGCTAATGCTCAAAAAGAGGCGCTGAATCTGAAAATTGTATTTCCTGAATTTGCAGAAAAAACCGTAACCCGTTATTCCGACGATAAGAAATTTGTTTCGTTTAAGGATATATTGAAAGTGAAGAAAAACGGCGAAATACCAGTTGTGATTCAACCAAATGGAGGAATAATTCTGACAGCAAACTAAATTATTTCACGCAAATCACGCCAGGTTCGCCAAGTTTTTTTTCTTATTTCTTTTTTTTAGCGCTCTTAGCGTACTTTGCGGTACAAAATATTTAACGCAAAGCTCGCCAGGTTCGCCAGGGTGTTTTTTATTTCTTTTTCATTGCGTTCCTTCTGCTCTTCAATTGAAACAAAATATTTAACAACAAGCCTTCCAAGGTTATCCTTCTACAACGCAATTTATCTTATTGGAACTTATTTAAGAATTTTTATTTTTACTAAAATGCTATGCAACAAGATATTATACGTGCGATGGCATATGTTAATTGAGTTTAATATGCTAAATTACAGAATTTTCATTCAAGTAAAACTTTTATTTCAGACCATTTTCTTGTCAACATCACTTCATGTTTTTATGCATTGTTTTAATTATCAATAGATTTTTTTATTTTTGTTGTGAATTATTCATTGAAATAATTCTTATTATTCGCAAACATATACTTAATTGAAAATCAATATCATATAAACAGATTATACTGTATGAGATTAATATTTTGACATTGAACTTAATTATTTTTGTATTACTATATATTCATTGTTACAATGGATAGTTAAAAAATTGATTATATTACAGTATATCAACCCAATAATTGAAAAAAAACGATTTATCGTTTTCCTCTGCGCCTTATTCATTTCACGCAAATGGAACATCCCGAGTAGGGGGAGAAGCCGAGACGATAAGTTGATATAAACTTCTGCATTACAGCATATTACTTTAAGACGAAATGAAAAAAAACTTCGATTTATATTCGCGACTTTGCGTGAAAAAACATATTTTATTACGAAGTGTTTTTGTTAAAAAATAGCAACCAAACTCAAGTGCGGATTCAGCACTTTAAACACTGAAAACAACTAAATGAGTAAAATTTACAACTCCTTATTATTTTTACTACTGATTCTATCAGGTAATGTTAATTCTCAATGGGTACAGATGAGCAGTCCTTCGGGTGGACAAATCAGTAGTATTATTGAAAGTGGAAGCAATATATTTATTGGTACAAACGGAGGCGGTGTATTTATGTCATCCAACAATGGATCAGGTTGGTCAAAAGTAAATTCAGGTCTTACAAACTTAAATATTTCCTGCTTTGTAGTTAAAGGTTCAATGCTTTTTGCAGGGACAAAAGGTGGAGGTGTTTTTGTAACAACAAACAATGGGAATAGCTGGACAAATGTTTCGAACGGTTTGACAGACAAATTTGTAACTGCTCTTACAATAAAAGGTTCTGAAATAATTGCTGGCACCGGAGGCGGAGGATTATTTTTCTCGGACAATAATGGCACTGAATGGACAGAGAAAAATACAGGATTACCGGGAACTGTTATTACAGCAGTTGTTGCCATGGACTCGCAAATTTTTGCGGCTGTTGAAGGTGAAGGTATATTTATTACAGTAAACGATGGGGCTAACTGGAGTTCAGTAAGCAGTGGTTTAAGTAATAAAAGTATTGAGTCTTTACTTGTTATCGGAACCGGTATTTTTGCCGGCACAAATGGTGGAGGAGTTTTCAGGACAACTGATAATGGTTCAAATTGGGTTAGTGTAAACACAGGTTTAACCAATACAAATGTACAAACACTTACAGCAAACGGATCGGATATATTTGCAGGTACTTCTGATGCAGGTGGTATATTTTTTACTAACAATAATGGTAACAGTTGGAAATCTGTAAATAACGGGCTTGTCAATCGTGATATCCTTTCTTTAAGTTTCGTTGGGAGCAATTTATTTGCCGGAACAAATGGAGGTGTATATATTTCAACTGACAACGGAAATACATGGAATGCATCAAATAACGGAATTAGTGCAACACATGTTAATTCATTGACTTCGAATAATGAAATTTTATTTGCAGGAACATCCGGAAACGGAGTGTTTTTATCGTCAGACGATGGTGTAAATTGGAATGCTGTAAATTCGGGAATTGAGAATTCTTATATAAAAACAGTTAATGTTATAAATTCAGATGTATATGTTGGCACTAACTTGGGTTCGTATAAAACTAATAACAATGGAGCCAACTGGTTGGAATTATATAAAGATTTTTCAATTTTTAATAAGTTTAGTATTAATTCAATAGTAGTTTCAGGTTCCAATATTTTTGCAGGCACAGCAAGTAATGGAATTTTTATGTCATCAGATAACGGGGCAAACTGGACAGCAAAGAATAATGGTTTAACAAAAACCAATATTACATGTTTAAACAACAGTAATTTGGGACTGCTCGCAGGCACTTCGGGTGGAGGTATATTTTTATCTACAAATAGCGGAGCAAATTGGGTAGAATTTAATTCAGGTTTAACATATAAAATTATCTCCTCAATTGCGGTAAACGGAGATTCTATTTATGCAGGCAGCGATGCCGGAGTTTTTCAGTATAACCCAAAAACAATTTCATGGACACCGAAAAACACAGGTTTATATAAAGCTGTTACAACATTGATTTTCAATAATTCACTATTGCTTGCTGGTACAAAACGGGGAGTTTATTTATCAAAAAATTATGGCACTAACTGGACAGAAATGAGCGATGGACTTATCAACAAACAAATACTCTCTTTACAGAATTTTGGCAGCAATATTTTTGCTGGTACAGAAGGAGCAGGTATCTGGAAAATTTCTGTAAATCAACTTACTGATGTTCCGAATTATGAAAGTGTTTCAAAAATAAAACTGTTCCCAAATCCGGCAAAAAATATCGTTCAGATTGAATTTGGCAGTTTAATAAATAATAATTCAGAATTAACCATCTATGACATTCGTAGCAACTTAGTTAAATTAATCAATATTGATACAAACTTTGGAGAAAAAGTACAATTTAATGTTGATGAGTTGAGTGATGGAATCTATATCATTGAATTAAAATCTGCTAATAACATTACTTTTGATAAGTTAATTATTCAAAGGTAATCATCAGAAATTCTAAACTTTGCTCTATTCCCTAAAAAGACCTAACAGGTTTCAAAAACCTGTTAGGTTTTATAATCAGCATATTATGCTAAATTCGGAAAAAAATTAATCTCTGAAAAATTCTATCACAATTTAATCTTCCATTTGTTTTACTGCTTCCACCAATCTTACAAACTCACGACGATAACCATTATTATCAACTCCTAAACCTGCGCGGGCAAGTTCAGCCACTTTGCTGTAGGTTGCATTTCCTTTGAAATCCGATTTTCGGAGCAAATGTCCGAACATTGCCACCGCCATAGCAAAATTCATATCTTCGGTTGGTTTCCGGTCGAAGGCACTTAAAAGCAGTGGAACTTCCATTTTTACACTTTTATCCGAATCGGGTTGTTTGTAGCGGAGTTTTACATTCAGCATTTCGTTGTTAAATTCATCCTTGGTTGGAACAAGTTTCGTATTTTTCTCCTTTTGATACTTCAGATTATCAACGCCACCAAAAGTGTTTTCCACACCTACAGGAATAATTTCGTAAAGTGCAGTTACGGTATGTCCTGCACCAAGTTCGCCGGCATCTTTGGTATCGTCATTAAAATCTTCTTTGTTCAGCAAGCGACTTTCGTAACCAATCAATCGATAAGCATTTACATAAGCAGGGTTAAATTCTACCTGTAATTTCACATCCTTAGCCACGGTAAACATGGTTCCGCCAAATTCATTCACAAGCACTTTGTTTGCTTCCTGAATATTATCAATATAAGCATGATTACCGTTTCCTTTTTGAGCTAAAGTCTGAAGTTTGGCATCTTTATAATTTCCCATGCCGTAACCCAAAACTGTGAGATAAATACCTGTCGAACGTTTTTCTTCAATTAAATTTTCCAACTGATCATTTGAGCTAACTCCAACATTAAAATCGCCATCGGTACAAAGAATGATGCGGTTGTTACCACCTTTAATAAAGTTTTTCTCAGCTATTCGATAAGCAAGTTGAATTCCTGCTCCTCCGGCTGTTGAACCTCCGGCTGTGAGATTTTGTATAGCTTCAATTATTTTCTGTTTATCGCTTCCGGAAGTTGATGGAAGTGTTTCACCGGCAGCTCCGGCATATACTACTATTGCCACACGGTCTTTATCACGCAAGTTTTTCACCAACAATTTCAGTGATGATTTTACCAGTTCAAGTCGTGTAGGTCCGTACATCGAACCTGACACATCAATCAGAAAAACAAAATTCGAAGCAGGAAGATTTTCTGAAGGAATTTCACGGGCTTTTACACCGATGCGTACAATTTTATGTTTCGGATTCCACGGACAAACCGTTCCTTCGGTAGTAATTTTCACAGGATGTTCACCCGTAGGTTTTTCGTAATTGTAACTGAAATAATTCAGCATTTCTTCAATTCGAACAGCATCTTTATCGGGCATTTTTCCCTGATTAATTATCCGGCGGATATTCCCGTAAGATGCTGCATCCACATCCAACGAAAAAGTAGATAAGGGTTCTGAACTTACAGAAATAAACCGATTTTCCTTGTGTTTTCCATATTCTTCATCATTCATGTTATTATAATTGTTATTTACGGCTTGAATTGTTTGTGCGACGTAAACTTTATTTTTCCTACCAAAACCTGTTGCCATTACTCCTGCAGTTGCACCAGTTACTGAAACTTGGTCTTCACAAACTATAACTTCATTGAGATTCTGATTGATTGGTTTCAGCTTTACATTTAACCTTTCTCCGGTAACTTTCATTTCTTTTCTTTCGTATCCAATGTAACTGAAAATTAGCGATTTGCCTTTTTCAGTCGTTATTGAATAGTTGCCTTTCACATCGGTAATGGCAGCATTTTTACTTCCTTTTTCAGTTACAGAAACGCCTGCTAATGGAGAATTTGTTTCGTCGGTTACAATACCTGAAACTCTTAGTGTCTGCGCATAAACGTTTAAACTAAGGATAATAGCCAGACTCATGGTCAGCCAGCATTGAATGGTTTTCATTGTGTATAAATTTTAAATTGATGAATAATTGCTATAACTTTACTCATTAGATTCATTTGTTTTGAAAATTCCATAAAACATTGTAAAAAAAATCTACTTTTGTAGTAAGAAAATATTGAAATTTTGATAACTACTTGAAAAATAGCCATAAAATACAGGACTTGAGCAACGAAGAATTATTTGAAAAATTCGTTGAATCGAATGATATGGCTTTTTTCGGAGAGTTGTACAAGCGGTTCATTCCGAAAGTTTATGGTCTTTGTTTGAAATATCTGGGAAATTCCGAAGCATCGCGCGATGCCGTTATGGAAATTTATCAGCTCGTTTCTGTAAAAATCAGAAATTACGAAATTGATAACCTGAATGCATGGCTTTACAGCGTAGCAAAAAATTATTGTCTGCAAGTAATTCGTAAAGAAAAACGGACAATTTTTGTTAATATTGAAGATGTAGTTGTGGAAAACAGTTCATTTTTCACTCATACTGATGAAGCACGAACGCCGGAAGAAATCGCTGCGTTGGAATATTGCATGAACACCTTATCGGAAGAACAGAAAACCAGTGTAAAACTTTTTTATTTCGAAGAAAAATCGTACGCCGATATTGTTGAAATTACAGGTTACGCACTTAATAAAGTAAAAAGCTATATTCAAAATGGCAAACGAAATCTGAAAACCTGTATTTTAAACATATTAAAATAAAGTCTTACATTTTTCTTTAATGAGGGGTTAGAGATTATATGAATTTTAAAGATTACATACAAGGTAAAAGGCATGGACGCGAAGCGAACCAAATAGAACACGAAGCCATGAACGATCCTTTTTTGCAGGACGCCATCGATGGTTTCGATAACGTTCAGGGGAATCATTTGCCGATAATTGAAGAATTAGAACGTAAAATTGAGAAAAAATCGAAGAAAAATGTTTTGTTGTTTCGTTATGTTACAATTAGCATTGCGGCCTCAGTGGCATTGCTGATTGGTATTAATCTTATTTTTTATCAAAACAAACCAAACGAAAAAGAAATTGCACAGGTTAATCAAGTGCTTTCTAAAGGTATTGGTAATCAAACTGTTCAAAATGATGAGATTGCCTTAAACCAAAAAAGTAATGCAGATAAAAAAACAGAGACAAATCTTTTGATAAAAAAGGAAAAAACAAAGAAGCAAAATATTCAGCAAATCCAGGTGGTTGAAGATGACGTTCTTGTTAGTGATGATAAAGCAGAAAAATTGAATTTTGAATTAGATGGAAACATTGGTGATGTCTCTGAAGATATTATTGTTACTCCAAAAACTACGAGCCAGGCTGTTGTTGCTTCAAAAGCTCAAAGCGATAAAATAATCACATCTAATAACATTGATAATCAAAAAGATATAAAAGGTAAAGTTGTTGATGAATTTGGTGAACCAATTGTTGGAGCTTCGGTATTTATTAATGATAAAAATGCTACAATCACTGATATGGATGGAAAGTTTATACTCAATAAAACCGATGAAAAGCAACTAACAGTGAAATATATTGGTTTTAAACCAAAAGTTGTTGATATTAAAGAAGATACAAATGTAATTCAATTGCAGTCTGATAATCTTGCACTAAATGAAGTTGTGGTTACAGGTTACGGAAGAAAAACGAAAAGGGAAGTAACCGGCTCAGTTGCTACAGAGGAAAATAAAACGACTTCAAGTGCATCAGGCGTTCAGGTAAAAAATATTGCTAAAAGCAAAAAGTTTGAACAAGAAGAGTTCAAACAATTTATCTTGAAAAATTTAAAGGAAAATATTTGCGAGGGAAATATTTATACACTTACCGCAAGTTTTAAAACAGATAAAACAGGCAAACCTTATGATGTAAAAATTATTCATTCCAATTGCAGTGAATTTGATCAGGAATTTCTTCGTATAATTAAGCTAAGTCCGGAATGGACTTTTGTGAACAAAAAAATTATCTTTACCATTACCAAACCTTAATGTGAAGTCTTTTAGTTATCTTTGCATGGAAAATTCCCCGAAAAATATGCATACCGAGTTACAACTTGTTCTTACACCGGAACAAGCAGAAAAAAAAGAACTTTTGCATTTCCAGATTGCTCAAAGTCTGAAAATCAAAAAAGAACAGATTACACGCGTAAGAATTCTGCGCAAATCTATCGATGCACGTTCATTTCAGCCTAAAATTAATTTAACAGTAGAGGTTTATTGGGATGAAATACCACCTGTCGACACTTTTTCCGATTTTTATTATCCGAACGTAAAAGATAAAAAATCTGTTTTAGTTATTGGTGCAGGTCCTGCGGGTTTATTTTGTGCGTTAAAACTTATCGAATCGGGCTTGCGTCCTGTAATTATTGAACGAGGCAAACAGGCTGACAAACGTAAATTAGATATTGCACATCTGAACCGAAATAAGGGCATCGATCCGGAATCGAATTACTGTTTTGGCGAAGGTGGCGCGGGTACTTTTTCGGATGGTAAACTTTATACGCGTTCCAAAAAGAAAGGTAATGCGCAGCGGATTCTCGAAATTTTCAGGTATCATGGGGCAAACGAAGAGATTTTATACGAAGCGCATCCACACATTGGTTCCGATAAATTGCCTTTTGTGGTTGAAAATATCAGTAAAACAATTACTGATTGTGGCGGTGAAATTCATTATGAAACCCGCCTTATTGAATTAGTTATTGAAAATAATGCGATTAAAGGAATTATAACTTCCGATGGACAAAGATTCAATGCTGATGCTATAATTTTGGCAACCGGTCATTCAGCGCATGATATTTATGAATTGCTTCATTCTCATGGAATAGCTCTTGAAACAAAAGGTTTTGCCATGGGTGTTCGCGTAGAACATCCCCAAAAACTTATCGACAGTATTCAATACCACATGCCGGAACGTGGAGAATATTTACCTGCGGCAAGTTACAGCCTTGTTGAACAAGTCGATGGTCGTGGTGTGTACTCATTTTGTATGTGCCCTGGTGGACGAATTGTACCTGCCGGAACCGGAAAAGAAGAAATTGTGGTAAATGGCATGTCGGCGTCGAAACGTAATTCGCCTTTTGCAAATTCAGGTATTGTGGTTGAAATTCAACCTTCGGATATACCTGAAGAATTTCAGAAATATGGAAATCTTGCCGGTTTACGTTTTCAGCAATATGTTGAAAATCTTGCTTTTGTAAATAACGGAGGTTTAGGTCAAACTGCTCCTGCTCAACGTTTACTCGATTTTGTAAAAGGAAAAGTATCTGTAGATTTGCCCGAATGTTCCTATATGCCTGGCATTATTTCTTCGCCTTTGCATTTTTGGCTGCCAAAATTCATTTCCGATCGTTTGCGCGAAGGTTTTAAAAAATTTGATCGGAAAATGCATGGTTATCTTACAAACGAAGCAGTTGTTGTTGGGGTGGAATCCCGTTCATCATCGGCAGTTCGCATTCCAAGAGACGCTGAAACGGGACAGCACCCACAAATTAAAGGTCTGTTTCCTGCCGGCGAAGGTTCAGGATATTCAGGTGGTATAACCTCTTCGGCTATCGATGGCGAAAATGCAGCATTGGCAGTTGCGAAATACATGAAAAGTATATAAATAATTTTTGGTGTTGATTCCGATAATTTTACTCCCTTTATCGGCTTGACTTTATTCTTTATTCTTTGTTCAATAAAAAAAATATGCAATCAAAAAAAACTTCCAAACCCATTGTTCCACCCAAAGAAACACGCTTGAAAGTGACAGAACAAACTGAGTTGATGGTTTTTCTGCTGGCAAAAATGGGTGGAATGAGTCGCAATTCGGTAAAATCATTACTTTCACATCGTCAGGTCTCAGTTAATAATAAAGTAACTACACAATTCAATACATTGTTGAAAGCCGGCGATGTGGTTGTTATTTCAACATCAAAGGGAAATACAGAACTTACACATCCTAAGCTGCGTATTATTCATGAAGATGACAGTATTATTGTTGTTCTAAAAAAAGAAGGTCTTCTTACTGTAAGTACAGGTAAAGGTGACGAAACAACCGCTTTTTCAATTCTGAAAAATCATGTTAAAAAGGCATCGCCTCAAAATCGTATTTACGTTGTTCACCGGATCGACAGAGAAACTTCGGGTGTAATTATTTTTGCAAAAAACCGCGAAACTCAACTTGCTTTACAGGAAAACTGGCATCGCATAGTTACCCGTCGAATTTATTTGGCTTTAGTTGAGGGTAAAGTTGAGAAGGAAAAAGACACAATTGTAAGCTGGCTTACAGAAAATGAAAAATCACTGAAAATCCATTCGAGTGCAGTGGACAATGGCGGACAACAGGCAATAACACACTATAAAGTCCTGACGCAAAACGATAAATTTTCTTTACTCGAATTACAACTCGAAACCGGACGAAAGAATCAGATTCGTGTTCATTTACAAGGAATTGGGCACCCAATTGCCGGTGATAAAAAATACGGCTCAAGTCTTAATCCATTGGGAAGAATGGCACTTCATGCACGTTTAATTGAGTTTATTCATCCGCATACCGGTAAAAAAGTAAGTTTTGAAACATCTGTGCCCACCGAATTTCTGAAAATAGTCAAACAAAATAGGTAGTAGTATTAAGAAAAAACCGGTTCGGAGTTGTTCGAACCGGTTTTTTTGTGCAATAAATTAATTACATTGCGTTTAGTTCCTTTTCAATTGCTTCGAACTCTTTGTCTTTTTTCAGACGGTAATAAAGTGTTTTAAGCGTTTGTTTATATTCCCTTACATCGGGTTTGAGTTCAGCAGCTTTTTGGAAAAACGGAACTGATTGTTCAAATACTGCATCAGCTTCTTTTTTAGCCGCATTGTACTTTTTGTTGTCTTTAATTTCGTTGGCAGCATCCGACATTTGTACGGCTCTATTGTAAATCAGTCTACCTTTTCCAGCCCATGCATCAGCCAGTTTTGGATCAATTTCGATAGCTTTTTCAAATGAAGCCATAGCTGCATCAATATTACCCATGCTTTCGTCAAGGTTACCTTTTATGTATTGATATTCAGCGCGGTTTGGCTCGCGTTCTATTGCGCTGTTAAGGTAAACAATTGCTTCTTTCGATTGATTTGTATAGATATAATAATTGATCAAATTTTCAAGAAAATAAGCTTCCTTCGGAAATTTTTTGTATCCTTCTTTGAGTACACGAACAAAATTTACAGTGTCTTTGCGTTTCAGGTATTCATCGTAAAGTAGCTGATGTACAACAAGTTCTTCATAACCATCATCCTTTAAATCTTCAAGGTAAATAATAGCTTTATCATGCATTCCACCATTGATGGCAGCAATACTTGTGAAGTATTTAATCATGTAATAAGTTGAATCAAGTTTTATTTCGTTGTTCATCATAGGAAGTGCAGGAATACCCAGATAAGTTTCGAAGACTTTAATGGTTTCATCAAATTTCTTACGTTCGAATAATGATGCTCCGTAAGCTACTAAATTTGCTTGTGTTGTGTAGTACTCTTTAATTTTAGTTTTGATATCTTTCTGAAATTTTGGCTTGATTTTACCTTTTGCATCGGGCAAACCATCCAGCTCATAAGCTTTCAGAAAATATCCATACGATTCCATTATAGCTTTTCCTTTAACATCGGCATCAAATTTCTGACCGAGCATTTGTTTCTTCAGCTCAGCTTCATTTTCCTGATAACCAATCAAACCGGCAGTGTGCCATGTTGAAGCCAAATCCTTAGTAGTAGGATCTTGCAGTGCAGGAGTAATTAGCTGACGAGCCGCTGCAAAATCAGGGTTTTCCATCAAAGCCTTATTTTTAGCCTGTGAAACATTTTTTTTCTGTGAAAATGAACTTGTTACGCTCATTACCAGAATTAGGATGAATACAATTTTTTTCATTTTCAATTGATTTTGTTGGAGTTATTAAATTCTTTTTTACTTATATTTTATTGTTTTTTTATTCTTGAGAGTTATTATTATCATTGTTATCAATTTCATTCATCTGATTGTTTAGGTTGTTTTCATCAGTTGCAATTTCTGATACTTGTACTTCTTCTTCAGTTTCTGAAAGAACTTTGCAAACCGAAGCAATTTCGTCGTTTCGTTTTTCGAGATTAATTAGTCTTACGCCTTGTGTTGCTCTTCCCATTACTCGTATGTCGGCAACTTTGAGCCTGATAACAATACCTGATTTGTTGATAATCATCAAATCGTTTTCGTCATTAACACTTTTGATTGCAACAAGTTTACCGGTTTTTTCGGTGATATTCATTGTTTTAACACCTTTTCCGCCACGGTTTGTAATTCTGTAAACAGGTTCGCCATCTTCATCATCGAGCAGGGTTCGTTTTCCATAACCTTGCTGCGAAACGACCATAACTGTCTCTTTTGAGTCTTTGTTTACACAAATCATGCCAACTACTTCATCTTCTCCATCTTCGTCGAGTTCCATACCTATAACGCCGGTAGCCGTACGTCCCATATCCCTGACTTTCGATTCAGGAAAACGTATAGCACGACCGTTTCGGTTTGCAATCACAATTTCAGAGTTTCCATCTGTCATCCGAACCTGTATAAGTTGATCGTCCTCTCTAATTGTAATGGCATTTACACCATTCTGACGTGGACGTGAATAGGCTTCGAGAGACGTTTTCTTTACAATTCCCTTTTTTGTACAGAAAATTAGATAATGTGAGTTAATGTATTCATTATCATTCAATCCTTTAACTCTTATAAAGGCATTCACTTTATCGTCATTTTCTATATTTAGCAAATTCTGAATAGCTCTGCCTTTTGAAGTTTTACTTCCTTCGGGAATTTCATATACCTTCAGCCAATAACAACGACCTTTTTGAGTGAAAAATAACATTGTATTGTGCATCGAAGCAGGGTAAATATATTCGATAAAATCTTCATCGCGCGAGTCACTGCCTTTAGAACCAACCCCACCTCGTCCCTGTGCTCTGAATTCAGACAATGCTGTACGTTTGATATAACCCAAATGTGATATGGTGATTATCATATCATCGTCGGAGTAAAAGTCTTCAGGATTAAATTCTTCTGAAGCATAAACAATTTCTGTTCGGCGTGCATCGCCAAATTTTGTTTTTACTTCAATCAATTCATCCTTAATGATCTGCATTCGAAGTTCTATTTTCTCAAGAATTTCCTTCAATCGGGCGATAAGGTCGAGTATTTCCTGATATTCAGTTCTGAGTTTGTCCTGTTCCATTCCTGTGAGCTGACGCAAACGCATTTCTACAATAGCTCTCGATTGAATTTCGCTCAGTTCAAATCGTTCTGAAAGTCGTGTGCGTGCTTCATCAGGTGTTTTTGAATCGCGTATAATTTGAATGGCTTCGTCCAGATTATCAAGAATGATCATAAAACCTTCGAGCAAATGCGCACGTTTTTCGGCTTCTCCCAATTCGAATTGTGTACGTCGGGTTACCACTTCGTGTCGGTGCTCTACAAAATAATGAATCAAATCTTTCAGATTCAGCAAGCGCGGACGTCCATGTACCAAAGCTATGTTGTTTATGCTGAATGAAGATTGTAAAGCTGTCATTTTAAACAGCTTATTTAAAACCACACTGGAGTTTGCATCGCGTTTAATGTCAATAACTATGCGCATTCCTTCACGGTCCGATTCATCGTTGATATGTGCTATACCATCAATACGTTTTTCTTCAATAAGTGTAACAATGGATTTTATAAGTTCAGCTTTGTTAACTATGTAAGGTATTTCGTTTACGATGATTTTTTCACGACCATTTGCATCAGTTTCAATTTCAACTTTGGAGCGTATGATCACGCGTCCTCTACCGGTTTCGAATGCTTCGCGAACGCCTGCATAACCGTAGATAATACCTCCGGTAGGGAAGTCAGGTGCTTTGATATATTTTAGCAGTTCCGAAATTTCAATATTATTATTGTCGATATAAGCAATGATGGCATCTACAGCTTCGGATAAATTATGCGGTGCCATATTTGTAGCCATACCTACAGCAATACCCGATGAGCCGTTTACTAAAATATTTGGTATGCGCGAGGGAAGTACTTTTGGTTCTTTTAATGTGTCGTCAAAATTAAGTTGAAAGTCAACAGTATCTTTATTAATATCAACGAGCATTTCTTCTGCCAGTTTTTGTAGGCGTGCTTCGGTATAACGCATCGCTGCAGGGCTGTCTCCATCGACTGAGCCAAAATTACCCTGACCATCAACCAGCGGGTAACGCATTGCCCAGGGCTGTGCCATACGGACGAGCGTTCCATAAATAGAAGAGTCGCCATGCGGGTGATATTTACCCATTACTTCACCCACAATTCTTGCCGATTTTTTATATGGTTTGTCGGAGTTGTTGCCCAGTTCATTCATCCCGAAAAGTACACGACGGTGTACCGGCTTAAAACCATCGCGTACATCGGGCAATGCACGCGAAACTATTACTGACATCGAATAATCGATGTACGAAGATTTCATCTCTTCGTCGATATTTACTTTGATAATCCTCTCTTGTTCAATCATCTGTGTTATGTTATGTTAGCGCAAAAAAATCGCACTAAATTACTGCTTTTTTCCCGATTAGGCAAATAAAAAAGCATAAAAATCGGCAATAATTCAACTAATTTTTCAGTTTATTGATAAATGATTTAAATTACTGATATATAATAATATAAGTTGATTTTTTATTGGAATTATAAAAGATCTTTTTAATAAATTTAAATTAATCTCCAATAATAATTACGATAGTTTTCCTCCTGTAACAAAACAATCATCATAAGTGTGGATCAACTGAGTTTCGTGGGCGAAAATTCCATATACTGAAGAGCCTGAACCTGACATAGATGCATAAAGAGCACCATCAGCATATAACTGATTTTTAATTTGTTCAATACGCGGATAACGTTTGAAGACGGAACTTTCAAAATCGTTTACAATTACATTTTTCCATTCCGAAACGGGAAGATGTACGAGTTTCTGCAAATTTTCGGCCGGTTTGCGTGGAGTTACCAAACTGTAAGCTTCAGGAGTAGAAACAAATATGTCAGGTTTTATAAGTACTAAATAATAATTCTTTAATGATAATGATATGGGCGAAAATTCATTTCCGATTCCTTCAGCATAAACCGGCTTATTTCGTATAAAAACCGGACAATCTGCCCCAAGTTTTGATGCGTAGTTTTCTAACTTCTTTTTACTTATTTTCAATCCGGCTAACTCATTCAGCATTGTAAGCATAAACGCTGCATCGGCCGATCCTCCACCCAGACCTGCTCCTACAGGAATATTCTTAATAAGCGTAATATTAACCGGTGGTAAAACAAAATCTTTTTGCAGTAACCTGTAAGCCTTAATTACTAAATTTTTTTCTGAATCCTGATCGGTTTCAATTCCTGATACTGAGAAACTATATTCGGCACAAGATTCTGATATTTCTACACTTAATATATCACATAAAGGTATGGGATAAAACACAGTTTCAATATTGTGATAACCATCGGGTCGTTTTGAAGTTATATTTAGCCCAATATTTATTTTAGCATTAGGGTAGGATATCATTGTTTTTTGATTGGAGTATTGGTGAGTTGGTAATTTGTTTATTTATTGTCCGGTCTTTAATATTTACTTTTAATTTAAACTCAAAAGTAATTAATTTCAGAAAACCAACGAAATTTAAGCTATTGATTTTTTATGTGAAAAAGTTTTCAACATTTTGTTGAAAACTAATGTTAACAAAATTCACAAGAATAATCAAATATAAAAATGTTTGTATGGTTTTTCTTTCCTAATTTTGAAAACCCAAAAATTATGCGTTGAATGTTTTAATCGTTATGTTATTGAAATTGATTAAACATTTGATTATTATAGTATTGTGAGTTGATTTGTAAATTAGTATTATCAACCCCATAAATTTAAAAATGGTAGATAAAAGGAATTATAAAAAACCGCCGGTATCGTCTGCTCCAATTCAACCTAATGAATACGGAAAACTTCCACCCCAAGCCCTTGAGCTTGAAGAAGCTGTGCTTGGTGCCATTATGCTTGAAAAGGATGCTTATTATATTGTTTCTGATATACTAAAACCAGAATGTTTTTACAAACCTGCGCATCAGAAAATTTATGAATCCATCATGAATCTTGCTGTGAAGCAAGAACCTATTGATATGCATACCGTTACCGAGCAGTTACGTCGCGACGGAACTATCGATGATGTGGGAGGACCTTATTATATCACATTACTTACTGCAAAGGTTTCATCGGCTGCACATCTTGAATACCACTCTCGAATTATTGTACAAAAATTTTTGGCACGCGAACTTATACGCGTTTCATCCGAAATTCAAACGAAAGCTTTCGATGATAAAACAGATGTTGATGATTTGATGCAAGAGGCCGAGGGTAAATTATTTGAGGTTTCACAACGTAATCTTAAAAAGGATGTAACTCAAATAGATTCAGTGATTGTTGAAGCTCGTGCAAGAATGATTCAAGCTGCGAAACAACAAGGCGCAAGCGGTGTTAAAAGCGGTTTTCATGCGCTCGATAAAATTACTTCGGGTTGGCAACGTTCCGACTTAATAATTATTGCTGCCCGACCGGCTATGGGAAAAACAGCATTTATACTTTCGATGGCAAAAAACATGGCAGTAGACTATAATGTGCCTGTGGCTATTTTTTCGCTCGAAATGTCGAATGTACAGTTGGTGAACCGTTTAATAATGAATGTATGCCAACTCGAAGGTGATAAAATTAAAAACGGTCAGTTATCAGATCCAGAATGGGAAAAATTTGATCGCGATATTACGCAACTTTACAGTGCACCAATTTATGTTGACGATACTCCAAGTTTATCCATTTTTGAATTAAGGAGTAAAGCCCGCCGTTTGGTGAAAGAACATAAAATTCAATGTATAATCATTGACTATTTACAGTTGATGAATGCAAGTGGCATGAGTTTTGGCAGTCGCGAACAGGAAGTTAGTATTATTTCGCGCTCGCTGAAAGGTTTGGCTAAGGAATTGGATATTCCCATAATTGCGCTTTCGCAACTTAACCGTGGTGTGGAAGGACGTACAGGAATTGATGGTAAACGTCCACAATTGTCCGATTTGCGTGAATCGGGTGCCATAGAGCAGGATGCCGATATGGTTTGTTTTATTCATCGGCCGGAATATTATAAACAATACGAAGATGCTCAGGGGAATTCACTGCATGGTATTGCTGAAATTTTAGTGGCAAAACACCGTAACGGTGCAACCGGAGATGTTCAATTGAAATTTAAAAATATTTATGCCAAATTTCTGAATAAAGATGATTTTGATGAAGATAATCCCTTTGCTGGACAATACCAGACAATTTCATCAAAACTGAATAATTTTGAAAGTAATAATTTTACTCAAAGTGGCAACTCACCATTTGCCGGAAATACATTTGGTAATTCGAAAAATGATGATCCACCTTTTTAGTGTTAAAATTTAATCTTCTAAATTAAAAAACGCTCAGGTTTTGTGATGCTGAGCGTTTTTAATTTACCTTTAATAGGCTTTCTCAATGGTGAATATTTATAGTTTCGTTCGGATTGTGTTTATATCTGAAGAAAATTGCAAAAAGTATTGCCACAACCATTGAATAAATTGAGAATACCATCCAAATTCCTGACCAGTTTTTGATATGCGTAACAGGATCTTCGAACCACCTGGCTATTACTATACCTGCAATAATATTTCCTAAAACGGCACCTACACCATTTGTCATAAGCATAAATACACCTTGTGCTGATGACTGTATGCTTGAATCTGTATTTTGTTCAACATATAAAGCCCCCGAAATATTGAAAAAGTCGAATGCCATTCCGTAAATTATACATGATGCGATAATCAGCGTGAAGCCAAGTACGGAATTTTCAGCCAATCCAAACAAACCAAATCGTAAAACCCATGCTATCATACTGAAAAGCATTACTTTTTTTATTCCGAAGCGTTTCATGAAAAAGGGAATTGCAAGAATAAATAATGTTTCAGAAATTTGTGATATAGAAAGTATGATTGTAGAAAAGTTGTTGATCAGCTCACCTTTTGGAAACACATTGGCATCCTGTAAAAAACTGTCGCCGTAAGCATTGGTTAATTGTAACGAACCACCTAATAATAAACTGAATAAAAAGAAAAGTGCCATTTTCTTTTGTTTAAATAATACAAATGCTTCGAGACCTAATTTTTGAATTAAAGATTGTTTTCCATGCGGTTTTTCTTCTTTTTTTATTACAGGCAATGCCAAAAATGAAAAGATGGACAAAATAATGGCAAAAATTCCCGATATAATGAAAGAAACTTTAATGCTTTGCCCAAATCCCCAATCTTTAGTGAAAAGATTCGTAACCCACATGGCTACTATAAAACCAATTGTTCCCCATACTCTTATCGGTGGGAAATATTTGGTAGGTTCTTTGCCTTCTTTTTTTAAAACTGAAAACCCGATGGAATTATTTAAGCCAATAGTTGGCATATAAAAACTCATTGCAATCAATAAAACCCAGAAAAATGGTATTGGAGCATAGATTAATGGTAACATAAACATGGTGATACCAAAAAACAAATGTAGCAAAGCATACACATAATTTGCTTTCCATTTATCGGCAAGTATACCAAATAGGGTTGGCATAATAAGCGAAGCAAAACCCATTGTGGAAAATACCAATCCAAACTGAGCACCGTTCCACTGCTTTTCAACAAAACCATAATGACCAAGAGTCATCATCCATGAACCCCACACGTAAAACTGTAGAAAATTCATTATTGTCAATCTAAATTTCAATCCCATGTTTTTTTTCTTTTTTAAAAATGTAGTTTTTAAGTTGGTGTGTTTTACAAAGTATTTTTAAATATTTTAGTTTATTGTTTATTGACTCTTGCTTTAAATAAACTGATGATTAAATTGCTTTAATGTCATTGCTCTTTGTTCTTTGCTCTTTATTCTTTTATTTTCATTTCTTTTTCAAAGCATCGCGAATTTTCACTGCAAGTTCATATTTTTCTTCCTGTAATGCTATTTCGAGTAGTTCATTCAGATCTTCTTTTGGAAGTGATTCAAGTTCCTCAGGTGTTAATTCATCAGGATTTAATTCTTCCGGACTTGGTTTAGTTTGTTCAACAGTTGTTGTATCAATTTCTGTTCCCACTATATCAATGATATTTGATTTTATGTAAAGCGGGCAATAGCATCGTACGGCAAGTGCTACAGCATCTGAAGTTCTTGCATCAACAATTATTATCCTGTCGTCAACTTTAATATGGAGTTCTGAATAAAAAATATCGTTAACCATATCGCTGATCAAAACTTTAACCAATGTGGCATTCAACGATTTAAGTATGTTAAATATTAAATCGTGCGTAAGAGGTCTGGGAGGTTTCTTGTTGTTGAGTTTCATGGCAATGGATTGAGCTTCGGGCTCGCCAATCATTACCGAGAATCGACGCTTACCCTGTTCTTCGGCAAGTACCAATCCGTATGTACCTACTACTGACTGATTGTAAACCAAACCGGCTATATATAATTTAATTTCTCCAGATTCAGACATATTTTACTAAAATTGATTGTCAGAATTAAACTTAAGAAGCTAATCTTACTTTAAATCGACAACAAATATAATCATATTTTTTTGGTTAAAAACAATAACTCGGTTTATCCGAAAATTTTACTTTTAAAACAGGAAATAATGATTTTTTGATAATGAACCATATTTATATAAGCTAAAAAACCTAACTTTGCATAAAAATAGTCTTTAGCAAATATGTTCAAGCCGTCAAACATACAAATTAAAAACCGCAGAGCTTCGTTCGATTACGAAATTCTTGAAAAATATACAGCAGGTATTCAGCTATTTGGCACTGAAATAAAATCGATACGTGAGGGTAAAGCCGGTTTGAACGATACTTATTGTATTTTTGTGGGTAATGAGCTTTGGGTAAAGAATATGCATATTGCTGCTTACCGTTTTGGAACTTACAATAATCATGAAGTGCAACGCGAAAGAAAACTCTTACTTACCAAAAAGGAATTAAAAAAACTCATGCGTGGTACCAAAGAAACCGGTTATACTATAGTTCCACTTAAGCTTTTTATCAACGAAAATGGACTTGCAAAACTCGAAATAGCACTTGTACGCGGAAAGAAAAATTACGATAAACGACAATCGTTGAAAGAAAAAGAAGATAAGCGCCATATGGACAGAGCTATGAAATATTAATAAAAGATAAAATCTGGATTTTGCAGATTTTTTATTGCTCGTAATTTTCCTTAAATGCTTTATTTATAGCTTTCATTAAGAAATATCTCGAAATGAGAACGTATAGCAAATTTGATGGAATGCAGACGAAGGCAGCTCCTTTTAAGCCATAGAAATATATTGAAAGAGGTAATGCTATGAGATTGAATATCAAAATCACAATGTTGGCATAAGCGTTGAAGTGAATTTTTCCTAAACCGAAAATTGCTGCACTTTGTAATTGTGTAAGTTGCCTGATACTCCAACCGATAGCCAAAATAACAAAATAAGGCATCGAAGCATTATATTTTCCCGCAAAAATAAAATTAATTATGGGCGAAGCAAATGATAAAGCCAATAAGAGTGTCCCTAAAACTACCAAAAATAGTTGTTTATTATAATATCGATATGTTTTCAGAAATTCAACTTTATCATTTGCCCAAGCCGAAAAGTAAGGAATAGAAATTTGTTGAACTGTGCCCGGAAAAACCCTCAGTGCAACAGTAAGCGTGAGTGCAAAGCTGTAGTAACCTATATCGGACATATCTGAAATCATAAAGTTGATAATCAGAATATCGAGATAAGCTGAAACTTCGGAGATGATTTGGGTAAAAATAGATTTTCGGGCATAAAACCAATGTGTGTTAAAGTGTTTTTTTGATTCTAAAAAAGTTATAGAGTGTACTTTTTTCTGGGTAAACATAAAGGTAAAACAAGGCATCAGAATAATTAGCAAACTAGCATTAAATGCAATATAATAACCTTTGATGCCGAAAAATATTGTAAGCAGAACTATTCCGGCTATTGTTATAATTTTATTGCTAATGGTTAAACCTGAAAGATATTTGATTTGTTTTTCAGCCTGAAAAAATGCGGTAAAAACTGCAAACAAACTGTTACTTATCAATGGAAATAATCCGAGTGGAATTAAGAGTTTTAAAATTTTATCGGAGGAAAGAACTCCCCAAAAATTCATTAAAAGTACAAAAAGATAAACCAGAAAAGTAGCACCTATTGTAAAAATTACACCTGAATAAAGCAATTGAAATTTTTCTTTTTCTGAACGATTTTCGGAGCATAATTTTAACGTTGAAGCATTAAAACCCATTCCTCCAACGATTGAAAAAAGCGCAGAAAAAGTCTGAATGATTTTGATGCGACCAATATCATCGGGCGAAAGTATTCCGGCAACTATCAGTTGTGATGCAAAACCCACTATTTGGATCAATAAATTAGCTGATAATAAATGGAAAAAGCCTTTTTTGCTCGTACTTTGAAATATCTGGTTTATTTTATTCAGCATTTAATTAGAGAATAAAAGTTTATAAGCGGATAATAAAGTTACCACTTGCGTTTTTTCGTTGATTTTCCCGTTTTTATATAATTTAATTACATCGTTTTGAAGTTCTTTATCAAAATCGGTTTGATGAAGATAATCGATGAAATATTGGTCAAGAATTTTTTTTACTTTGGGCTGATTATCGTACCAAAATTGTTCCGGATTCATATTGTTTTTCCACATTGTGTTAATAGGTATGCGTTTTATAATCGCACGTTTAGTTCTGTAATATGCCCTTAAGATTTCGTTATTAGTAGGTTTGCCGCCAATATTTTCCCAAACAAAATTCGAAATATCGGGATAATAGTTTCGTATCCATTCAATATAAATTTTTTCTTTAAATCGGTATTTACGAGGTATCGAAAGAACGTATTGCAGAAAATCTGCATCCAAAAAAGGTGAAAGACTTTCGCCTGCTAAATCAAAAAATAAAAAACCGTTGTTAATACCATAAAAACCACGCGTGTTGAACTTATATAATTCTTCAGTGAGGTATTTCAAGGCAATTTCAGTTTTTAGTTTTGATGTTTTGTGAGTTAATAATGTTGAATAGTTACCATCGTATATTTCTGGTTTCTTTGGCTTTACACTTTTTAAATAACTTCCGAAAATAGCATCACCCAATATTCCTGTATGGATGATTCCGGAATTTTCGATGTTAATATTTTTCATTGCGCTGAAAACATGCGATGTTCCTGTATATATGGTTAAACCATCATTCACGGTAATATTCTCATCAATGTTTGTAAGCGATGTCCCATCCAAAGGAGAAAATATTAGTTTTAAATTAAACGCCTTTGCAATATCTTGAGCTATAAGTTGATCTGCATATCCTTTTTCGGAGAAATTAAATAATACTTGATTATAACCCATTTTATGCGCTATGAGTGCCGTCATGCGCGAATCAAGTCCGCCACTTAATGTAGAAATTGAAATGAGTCGATGTTTTTTATCAATATCAAATTCTCTTTTAATTGCCTGTTTGAAAAGAAAATCAAAACGACTGATAATTTCTGATTTTGGATCTGAAGTTTCTATAATTTCTGAAATTTGAAAATAGCTATACAAACTTACATTTGTTTGCTTAATTTCAATATATTCGCCTGCTGAAATTTGCTGTATTTCAGCAACAAGCGTTTTATTTCCTATCATGAAACCGCTTGAAAGCAGAAGGTAAGCTGATGAAATATCAGGAGAGTAATTAATATTCAGACGTTTCAAAGCGTTGGTTAGTGTGAATAAGTCAGTACAGACCAATGCAATTTTTTTGTTCTTGAAAAAGAAAACTTTTTTGGTACCGGTGTGATTGTTGAATGCAACGAAAGTTTCATTTCTTTTGTTATACAGAAAGCCGCAAAAATTTCCTCTGAATTCCTGAAAAAAATGTTCTTTTTCAAACAGAATATCCATAAGTGATGCTATTGTAGTAGTGGAATATTTCAGAAGAAGTTCATCAATATTAGTAATGATACCTTCGGTTACCATAAAATACTTTTCGTTGTGTAACCAAATTTTTTCATGAATAAATTTTTTTAATGTGTATTGCTCTGCATAAAAATTTTTCAGTTGCAGCTTACGTTTTTCAAATTCGGTCTGAAAACTGAAAGGTTTTTTCCATTGGAAATCATTGATTATAAAATCATTGCTGAAAGATATACTGATGCCAAAACCGTGCATAAATTATTATTTTTTTTCGATAATGTTATTATAAATCGATGTAAATTTCTGACCAATATTGGCATAGCTGAAATTATTCTCTACATTTTTCCTGATTTGTTCTTTATCAAAATTATGATTATTTTCGATAGTTTTTTTCAGAGCAATAAGTAATTCTTTTTCGTCACCCGGTTCTATAAGCACACCATTGCTTTCATTTATATAATCAGGTGCAATTCCTACTTTTGTACTAACTACAGGTAATCCGGATACAAGTGCTTCCTGAACCACAACGCCAGCCGATTCGTAGTTCGAAAATTGTACCAATAAATCAGCGTTTTGCATCATTTCGGCAACTTCTTCTGATGTTTTTAAACCAGCAAAAATCACAAATTCATCATTTTCAAATTTCAGGCTTTTATAATAATCTTTAATTTTATCATAATCAACACCTTCGCCAATTAATACCAGTTCAAAATCATCTCGGTCATTTGCAAGTGTTCGAATTGTTCGTAAAAGTCCAAGTAAATTTTTTGACTTTTCATCAAAACAGGTAACATTTAACAATCTGATTTTCTTTCTTTTTATTATTTCATATTGCTCATAAAAACAATCATCTACCACATTTTCAACAATTTGGTAGTCAGTTAGCAATAATTTGTGTTCTTCCAATCCTTTAAGTAATGAACTTGAAACAGGCATGATATAAGAAGCACTTCTTACAACTTTCTTGGCTGCAAATTTTCTCAAAAATCCATTGAATCCGTTTTGTCCTGGCAATAATCGGGACCAATGTTCTGTAATTACATAAGGAGTTTTGGTCATTATTTTGTAAAAATAGGCAATCAGAGCTGTACGGGTAAGTACATTAGCATGTACTAAATCTATTTTGAAGCCTGATTTGCGTAAAGTTCTAAATCCAAGAAAATATGCATAAATAAATCGCAGATGTTTAAAAATCTTATTAATTATTTCGTTTTTATTGGCCGGAAAATATACAATAATTTCTTTTACCTCATGATTTTCCGCTTTACAAACTTCAAATCGTTTAACATCGCGATGTTCGTACACAAACAAAACAGTTACATTATTGTACAAACTCACAGCCTGAGCATGTTTTTGTACAAAAAGCCCTTCCATTGGATCATACTTTGTTGGATACCATCGAGATATGAATAATATATTTC
>CAYNGF010000017.1:0-48443 GCA_964396515.1 uncultured Paludibacter sp. | reverse complement strand
TAATTTTAACACGACCTGAAGCAAACTTTACAGTACCAACGAAAACATGTGCGAATTCTTCTATTACAATAAAAAACACATCTACTCCTGGTTATAGTAAAAATTGCTCTCAGTTGTCAAATTTTACATGGGATTTCGGAGATGGAAAAACTGTAACACAAAATCTTACAAGTCCAACAGAGATAACCCATACCTATACCAAATCAGGAAATTACACTATCACACTTACTGCCAATGCTTTTTGTGGGTCAACTTCAAAAACACAGCAGATATGTGTTGATACGATTATTTTTCCAACTTTCACAATTAATAAAAATGAAGGCTGCACACCATTAATTGTTAATACAATAAACAAAACTAATGAAGAAACAGCCTGCAAAAGTACAGTTTCATATTTATGGAACATCGACTATACTGCAAGCAACTGCGGAACAACAAAATCTTACACAATTACTACAGCATCAGGATCTGCCGAAAATAGTACATCTACCTTAAAAAATCCAGTAATTATATTTAAAAATTCAGGTACTTATAAATTAACATTAACCGCAACAAATCAGTGTGGAAGTCTAACAACAGCACCACAAACAATAATTGTAAAAGCCCCACCTATTGTTACTATAAATCCTATAAACCCTACCTGTGAAGTTGCTGGAGGAACAATAATAAGTCCAAAAGCTACTACTACTAATTGTGGTTCCGGGAAATTAACCTATCTATGGAGTTTCCCTGGAGGGACACCATCAAGTTCATCAAACATTGATCCGGGAAATGTTTCTTATAGTTCTGCCGGTACCTACAAAATAGGTTTAAAAGTAGTAAATGAATGTGATACAACTAAAACAGAAACAAGTTTTACAATAAATCCCATGCCTGTAATCACAGGAAATTTTCAGGCTTGTGTAGGAAAAACTGAAAAATTAACAGGAAATGGAACTGCTGCAACATCAAATCCATGGTTTTCGTCAAATACCTCTGTTGCCACTATAAACTCAACCGGAACTGTTACTGCATTAAGTGCCGGAACTACGAATATAACCTATACCAATTCATTAGGTTGCAAAGCAGTTGTTGTTTTTACAGTATATGCTAATCCAACGATAAACGGTACTTTTAATGTATGTATTGGAGATACAAGACAGTTAACAGGTTCAGGAACTCCAGCTACTACTAATCCATGGACATCTTCGAATTCTGCAATTGCAACAATTGATAATACAGGATTGGTAAAAGGCATTAGTGTTGGCACAACAACAATAACATACACAAATTCAACAGGTTGTCAGACAATAAGTAATTTTATCGTAAATGATTTGCCAAAAATTTCAGGCAATCTTAATGGTTGCATTGGTTCAATTGTTCAACTTGCAGGCTCTGGAACGGCTTCAACTTCAAATCCATGGACTTCTTCGAATATTAATGTTGCAAGTATTTCAAATTCAGGTCTTGTAACTGGTAAAAGTCCCGGGACTACTATTATAACTTACACTAATGCAAACGGTTGTCGTGACACAGCTATATTTAAGGTTAATGAATCACCTACAGTTAACAAACCTGATAATCAAACAGTGTGTAACGGAAATAAAACATTGAATATTGTTTTTTCCGGAAACCCTTCAACTTCTACTTACAAATGGACAGTCGATAAAACAGGAATTGGAATAAATTCTTCAGGAATTGGGAATATTCCTGCGTTTACTGCAATTAACAACGGATCATCAATAATTGAAGCAACATTTACTGTAATTCCTTCAGCGAATGGTTGTGATGGGAATCCAGTTCAGTTTACCATTACAATTTTGCCTTCGCCGGTAATAACAACTCAACCTCAAAATGCAAGTGTTTGTCTAAACGGAACAACGCCTAATCTTTCAGTAAAATATACTAATGGTACGGGAAAACCAACCTATCAATGGTATAGTAACACTGTTAACAGTATTATCAACGGTACTCCTATTCCAAATGCAAATACAGATTCTTATCCTCCACCAACAAATGTCGTTGGTACTGTTTATTATTTTTGTCAAATAACTTTCTCGCAGGGTGGTTGTTCCGAAATTACTTCAAATACGGCTTCTGTTACGGTAAATCCTTTGCCTGCCATATCAAAACAACCACTCGACTCCCAAAGTATTTGTGTAGGCGGAACCCTAAATGCTTACACTGTGGAATATACTGGAGGTACAGGTACTGCCACTTATCAATGGTATAGAAACTCTCAGAATTCAAATACAGGTGGAACAGCTATTTTGAATGCAGTTAATGCTACGTTTACACCTCCAGCATCCGACTTCTCTTCTGCCGGGACTGTTTATTATTATGTTATTGTTTCGCTTAACGGTAGCGGATGCGGTTCTGTTACAAGTAATACTGCAAAAGTGGTAGTTGTGCCAGATCCGGTTATTGACTCTCAACCGCTCGCTTCACAAACTGTGTGTCAAAGCACCACGCCAACCACGCTTGCAGTAAGTGCTTCAGGCGGGATAGGTATTTTTTCTTATCAGTGGTACAGCAATACTACAAATTCAAATATTGGGGGAACTATCATCAACCAGAATGGAAACAAAAGCACATACACACCTTTAACAAATACGGTAGGCACAACCTACTATTACTGTATTATCTCACAAACTGGCGTTGGCTGCCAGGTTACTTCGGCAGTGGCTGCGGTAACTGTTGTGCCTTCGCCGATTATAACTACTCAACCTCAAAATGCAAGTGTTTGTCTAAACGGAACAACGCCTAATCTTTCAGTAAAATATACTAATGGTACGGGAAAACCAACCTATCAATGGTATAGTAACACTGTTAACAGTATTATCAACGGTACTCCTATTCCAAATGCAAATACAGATTCTTATCCTCCACCAACAAATGTCGTTGGTACTGTTTATTATTTTTGTCAAATAACTTTCTCGCAGGGTGGTTGTTCCGAAATTACTTCAAATACGGCTTCTGTTACGGTAAATCCTTTGCCTGCCATATCAAAACAACCACTCGACTCCCAAAGTATTTGTGTAGGCGGAACCCTAAATGCTTACACTGTGGAATATACTGGAGGTACAGGTACTGCCACTTATCAATGGTATAGAAACTCTCAGAATTCAAATACAGGTGGAACAGCTATTTTGAATGCAGTTAATGCTACGTTTACACCTCCAGCATCCGACTTCTCTTCTGCCGGGACTGTTTATTATTATGTTATTGTTTCGCTTAACGGTAGCGGATGCGGTTCTGTTACAAGTAATACTGCAAAAGTGGTAGTTGTGCCAGATCCGGTTATTGACTCTCAACCGCTCGCTTCACAAACTGTGTGTCAAAGCACCACGCCAACCACGCTTGCAGTAAGTGCTTCAGGCGGGATAGGTATTTTTTCTTATCAGTGGTACAGCAATACTACAAATTCAAATATTGGGGGAACTATCATCAACCAGAATGGAAACAAAAGCACATACACACCTTTAACAAATACGGTAGGCACAACCTACTATTACTGTATTATCTCACAAACTGGCGTTGGCTGCCAGGTTACTTCGGCAGTGGCTGCGGTAACTGTTGTGCCTTCACCGGTAATAACGCAACAACCATTATCTAGCGTTGTTTGTAAAGGTGAAAAGCCAGGCTTATTATCCGTAACATATCGGGATGGAACAGGCTTACCTCAATATCAGTGGTACGTAAACACTCAAAACAACACAACAACAGGTGTGATAATTTCTGGAGAAAATAGTAAAGATTATCAACCAGTTAGTAATAAAGTAGGTGTTTTATATTATTATTGCGTTGTTACTTTACCGTCAGGAGGATGCAGCAGCTTAATTTCCGAAACAGCCAAAGTTACTGTTAATCAATATCCGGTTATTTCTGACTTCTACATAGAAATAGGCAGTGGTAAAAGTTTTGTTGTTTTACCAGTAAGTACGTCAACTGATACAGTACCTGATGGAACTTTATATACATGGAGCATTTCTTCAATCAATCCCTCAAATTCAATATCAGGCGCTTTTGCACAAACAAACAGTCAAAATCAAATTAGCCAGACATTAACGAATAACACAAAAAATAAAGCGACTGTAATTTACGATGTAAAGCCTATATCAGGAAATTGTGTAGGAAAAAATTTCAATATAACTGTAGTAATAAATCCTCCTATTGATGTAGTTTCTAAAGTAAAAGATATCACCTGTTATGGTGCTAATGATGGGAGAATAAAAATTTTAATTGAAGGTGGAAATCCACCTTATAATGTTAAATGGTCAGGTCCAAATAATTTTTCATCTGATAAATATGAACTAACAGATCTTTCTCCTGGTGATTACAAATTATCCATTTCCGATGATGGTGGAATTCCCTATTTAGCAACATACACAATTTCCGAACCGGCTCCACTTGAATTGAAAACAGTTGAAACTAAAAATATTTCATGTTACGAAGCAAACGATGGAAGAATTAAAATAGATGTTTCTGGTGGTGCCGGAAAGTATAACTTTAACTGGAAAAAAAATAATGAAGCATTTTCCACTTCAAAAGATATAATAAATATTGGTCCGGGTGAATATAATATTTCAGTAACAGATACAAATAATTGTGGTCCAGTAACTTTATCATATACAATTACAGAGCCCCAACCTTTAAAAATTGAGTTAGCAAGTTGTTCTCACAATCTTTGTGCCGGTGATAAAAAAGGTAGTATTTCAGTAAATGTAAGTGGGGGAACAAAATTCGAAGTTCAACCTGGAGTATTTGACTACGATTATAATTGGTCTGGTCCGAATGGTTTCATGTCCAATAAAAAAGATATTGAAGATTTAATTTCGGGAGACTATATTTTAAATGTTTCAGATAAATCTGGTTGTAAAACACAATTTTCAACAAATATATTACAACCTGATTCAATAAAAATAAAGGTTACGACAACACCAATCTCTTGCTTTGGTGCTAACGATGCTACACTTAAATTGGATGTTTCCGGTGGAACACCTCCTTACAAAGCAGAGTGGAATAACTTTGCTACAGGTTTTTATCAAGAAAATTTATCGGCAAATAATTATATAATTACTATTACAGATGCGAATTCATGTGTTAAAAAAATTACGGTAACCATTCCTGAAGCACCATTATTTAAAATTTCACCAGTAGTTAAACAAATTACATGTTACGGAGCAAATAATGGAAGCATAAAGTTAAATGTTCAAGGAGGTGAGGGGAAGGTAACTGTGCAATGGAACGATGGCTCAAATGCAGGTGTTGAACGAAATAATTTAGGTCCAGGTATTTACATTGCTACCATAAAAGATGAAAAACCTTGTATAATAACCGAGACTTTTATTATTATTGAACCTAAGGAGCTAACAATTAGTGCAAAAACTAAAGATGCAACTGACTGTGAAAACACAAAAAGCGGTGCAATTATACTTGAAGTTTCGGGTGGAAATCCTCCCTATAAATTTTTATGGTCTAATTCTTCAACTTCAAAAGATTTAATAGATGTAGGTCCGGGTAATTTTTTAGTAACAGTTACCGATAGTTTAGGTTGTAGTGTTAGTTCTCAGTTTGAAATAAAAAGGCAGTTACCATTAATTGTCAGTGCAGAAGTGAAAAATGAATTTCTGTGTGAGAATAACTCTGTTAGGGCATTATGTAAAGCAAAAATAATTGGAGGAGTGCCTCCATATACATTACATTGGTCAAGTGGTATCGTAAGTGGGGAAAATAACGAATTTATGGAGACAAGAGAATCCGGTTCTTTTATTTTACAGGTTACAGATGGGCTTGGATGTTCTAATTCGTACATGTTTAATACTAAGGTGCCTTTTGTAGGCATTGATTACAATGCTTTTGATTGCAATAATTACATCTATAAATTCAATTTTATTACTTCCGACAATTTATTAAACAATATAACCTATTTATGGGATTTTGGAGATGGAAATACTTCAAGATTACAAAATCCGTTACATACATATTTGAATCCGGGAAATTATATTGTTAAAGCAATGATAAGCAGTAGTGAGTGTAATACTATTTTCACTAAAAATGTATTCGTTGATTCAATACCAAAACTTACTTTAAATAAAATACCAAAATTTTGCAAGAATGATTCTATAGTCCTTAAAGTTTCAGGTGCGGATACTTATCTATGGAGTAATGGCTCAAAAACTGATAGTATAGTTATCAAATACCCAGGAGATTACTATGTAATAGGTTGGACAGAAAAGCGTTGTACATCACAATTAAATTTTAAAGCCACATATTTCGATGATTATAAATATCATATATATACCGATAAAAATTTTGTTTCTCCCGAACATCCTGATATTAAATTTTGGTCCGATGATATCGCTCAATCAAAATATATTTGGGATTTCGGTGATGAGAACTCATATTTTGGAAATTACATAAATCATACTTACAATATTTCAGGTAACGGTTTTTATAATGTAAAACTAAATGTTACCAATCCAAACGGTTGTTTGGAAACGGCTGAAAAAATTATATGGATTGTCAAAGAAGAATTGCCAAATATTTTTGCTCCCGGAACAGGAAATAGTACAGTGTTTTTAAAGGGGTGGGATTTACAGGTTTTTAACTCAAATGGAATTCTACTTTATGAAGGAAAAGACGGTTGGGATGGAACTTATAAAGGCAAACCTGTAGCAAGTGATACTTACTATTATGTTATTGTACAATATACTGAAAAAGGTGCTGTGTCAAAACCAGGTTATGTAACAGTAGTCAGATAAACCATGAAAATAAAAAAATCTATATATTGTATTATTATCTTGTTTTTGACTTCGGGCTACAGCCTTTTTGCTCAGTCCTACGACAGGATAAATAATTACTGGAATAATCTTTTTACAATTAATCCGGCAGCTATTAATAATGCACATTTGGCAACAGTAAGTGCAATTGTTCGCCAGCAATGGCTCTTGTTTCCTGGAGCACCTTCAACATTATTTGCTACCGGAAGCATATATTTTGATGATTTATATTCGCAGGTTGGATTGAAAGTAATGGCTGAGAAAAAAGGAATTACTGCTTATACCGATGTTGACCTCACATATGCCTATGCAGTCTGGTTAAACAGAACCTGGACTATGAATCTTGGATTAGCTCTCAGTTATCAGACTAATCATTACGATGTTTCAAAAATCACTTTTCCTGATTACGAAAATCCTGCTGTTTATGAACGTATGATTTTTAAAGATAACTTAAATGCAGATGTTGGAATTGAGTTTTACAATCGTAACTGGAAAATGGGCGCTTCATCTCACAATCTGGTTTCATTGTTTAAAAAAGAAACAGATTACAATCCCAATATCAATCTGGCTTATATTATGTTTAGGGAATATAATTCTGATTATGTAAATATGGGATTCGGAATGAGTGCTTTTCAGTATTCAAATATGTACCAAATGGAATTTAACACTACTGCATATTTTAAGAGAACAGACGAAAATTACCCGTTTTATTTGGGTTTAATCTATCGAACCTGGCATGAAATAGGAGCAATAGCAGGGATAGAGTTTAACAAAAAATTTTCAATTGCTTATAGTTGCGATTATAATCTTGGTCAAATTTACCGACATTCTTTTGCTTCTCATGAAATTATGCTAATATGGAATTTCGAGAAAATTTACCGATGCAAGAATTGCTGGTGGTACGAATAGTGTTGAAAATATATTTTATCAATCATATAATTTAGTTTACAATGAACAAACCAATCATTCTACTATTGTTTTTATTTACCTCATTTGCCTCCAACTCGCAAATACATCTTCCCAAAGTAATTACCGATAACATGGTATTACAACAAGGCAAAAAAGTTGCAATTTGGGGAACGTCATCAGCAGGAGAAAAGATTTGGGTAAGTTTTGCCGGACAGAAACTGCAGACTACGGCAGACGGAAGTGGTAAATGGCAGGTATTTCTAAAACCAATGAAAGCAAGCGCCGAGCCAAAGAGTATGATTATTAGTGGAAAAAACACTATCGAACTGAAAAATATTCTGATTGGTGAAGTATGGCTTTGTTCAGGACAATCCAATATGGAATATCCACTCGACCGGAGTCTAAAACGTTATGCAGGTCCGAAAAAAGGAGAAGATTTAGCAGCAAAGGTACTTGCAGAACCAAAAAATCCTCTTATCAGGCATTTATATGTCGAAAGAAAACATCAGGATACCTTACCTACCTCAGGTTGGAAAGATGGGAATGATACTACAATAAAATACGTTAGTGCTGCCGGATATTTTTTTGCGAAAGAACTTGCAGAAAAGTTGAACATTCCGGTTGGAATTATTTCGAGTTCATGGGGAGGAACACGTGTAGAACAATGGACTCCACCCGAAGCTTATCTAACATCACCTTTATTTAAAGACACCATAACAGGGAAAGAAAAATTTAAAATCGATGGAATGGAGCCCGGAAAAATGTTCCAAAGTATGATGAAACCCATTATTCCTTATACAATGAAAGGAATTCTTTGGTATCAGGGCGAATCGAACGT
Organism: uncultured Paludibacter sp.; assembly: GCA_964396515.1. Lineage (GTDB taxonomy): Bacteria > Bacteroidota > Bacteroidia > Bacteroidales > Paludibacteraceae > Paludibacter. Next base: position 39,935 of record CAYNGF010000017.1, on the reverse strand, counting down.
AATAATACATGATACAGCAAGTTTTATTGCAAAAACAAAACTAATGCTTGACACCTGGAAAATGTTGTGGAACGATAAAAACCTTTCATTTTATTATGTACAATTAGCGCCATATTATTACTCCATACGGAAAGATAAGTTAACACACAAGCCAGATTTATTACCCCCCTACTGGGAGTTACAAACACGCATGTTGAATTTCCCAAAGTCAGGAATGGCAGTTATTACCGATCTGGTTGATAATCTGAGCGATATACATCCCGGATATAAGTGGGAAGTTGGACGCAGATTGGCACTGTGGGCACTGGCAAAAGATTACAAACAAAAATTGGTTTATTCGGGGCCGCTTTACAAAAGTATGAAAATTAAGCAAAATACTATAGAAATTTCATTTAAATACACTGCAAACGGATTAATAAGTCTCGATGGAGCACCTCTTACATGGTTTACCATTGCCGGATCTGATAAAAAATTCTATCCTGCACAAGCAGTGATTAAGGGAAATAAACTATTGGTAAGTTCGCCTGAAGTTATGCAACCGAAAGCTGTACGTTTTGCATGGAACGAAAGCGCGATGCCGAATTTGGGAAACAGCGAAAAACTACCTACATCATCTTTCAGAACAGATAATTGGTAATAATTACAATTCAGCCCTGAAATGAACGAATACATTTCAGGGCTGGATTTATCTCAAATAACTTTTAAAACTATTTCAGTACCACTAACTTTTGAATTAAAATCTGTTCATGATTTTCATTAACTCTAACAAAATAAACACCTGCAGGTAGTTCATCTGTTGGGATAATGGTTTTATTCAATCCCGATTCTTTTTCAATTAAAATTCTACCATTTATATCAGATATAATAATACGAGTACCGGGCGAATAATTTTCAGTCCCAATTTCTACTTTATCATAAGCCGGATTCGGATAAACTTTTAGTTTTGCCTCATTTAAGTTGTTCACTGCATTACTTTCACTGATTACTTTCAGAACTCCTCCTGAAAAATTCCACATTAAGTTATCACCGGGTTTTTCAGGAAGTATTTTTGTGAATGAACCTGTAAACGATGAACCTGTAAAAAGCGTAAACTGATCACCGGCTTGTAAGGTTCCGTTTACGGTTAAATTTAACGTTCCGTTAATTATTATTGCTCCTGTAGATACTATTTTATCGGATATCAAGCCTGTGCGATTAATTTCCATATTACACTGACTACCCGAAAGTAAATTTAACGAACCAACAGTTAACGTTCCGATATTTGTTGTAGAAATAGTGGGATCACCCGGTTGAATAAATGCTCCCGATTGTATTTCTATGGCAGACGGAATTGTTCCTCTACCTGCCAATATTGCTTCATTCAATACCGTAACTTTTCCTGTTCCGGTATGAGTTCCGTTAACAATCAACATTCCATTTTTAACTGTCGTTGTACCTTTGTAGGTGTTATTTCCGGTAAGTTTCCAGTAGCCGTTTCCTTCTTTCACTATCGAAGTTGTGCCACTGTAGCTTTTATTTGAACATTCGTTATTGATAACGCCGTTGAAAGTTTCGTCGCTTCCTGCACCACCTATTATCCATGTCATAGTGGCTGAGTTATTTTGCTTGTCGGCTCCAGATAGATATGTTCCCGAAGGCCCTGACAGTCCACCAAGATACATAGTACTTGCATTTTTCCAGCATACAATCTTGGTATTACCCGATGTAACTATACGTCCATTTGGAATTCCTACAGTATTGTTCAGTATAAACTGATTTCCATCGGTAGTTGTACCAATACCATTTGCATAAACAGTTCCACTAAATTGTGACCAATCGCCCTGAATATACTCGCGAACATACGTAATGTTGAAATTCAAATTACCATTTCCTTTGAACTTACTGTAAATATAGCAATTGCGGAAAGGCTCAAAAGCTGAAGTTTTACCATCAGCCACTTCTATTGTAGAATAATAATTTTCATAATCAGCAGTAGCGCCACCACTTGTTCTGAGTTTGCCTCCGTTTAAAATATAGTATTTATCTGCAGCCATACTTGCATTGATATTATCGATACCGTTAATATCAATTGTACCATCGTTGATAATTGTCGTACCTTCGTAGGTGTTTGTTTTTTTGAATGATAAAGTTCCTGCTCCGGATTTTGTTAATGTACCGAGACCGCTTATTAAACCATTCAATGTGATAGAAGCTGCGCTATTTGTTACATTAAATTCAGCATTTCCTTCCAAAGCGATATTTCTGTCGGTAGTAACTGAAGCGCCTGTATAATTCACTTTACCACCCCGCAACACAAAATTGAAATCGTAATTTTGTGAAGCACCAATTGAACTTGATGAACCACCGTTTGCTAATTTGTTTATTTCAAGCGTCCCCCCATGTAAAACAGTGGCTCCGGTATAATTATTTTCGGTTGATAAAGTAAGCTTTCCGTTTCCTGTTTTGTTTATTGAGCCTGTTCCTGTAAAATAACCTGTACCAGTAAACAAATAATCAGTATTTGAATTTACTACAGTAGTTCCTAAGGTTATTGCTTCAGTTACATTAATGTTTTGTGGTAATGTTCCTGTTACGAATAATGTTTTTGCATTATCTGCGAAAGTTGTATTTATTGTTCCATTGCTCCAATTTGCCGAAGTTTTGTTCCAGTTAGCATCTACACTTCCTGTCCATGTCAAATCAGGAGTGAATGTAGTTACATCGGTATATGCCATAGGTACAGGTTTTGTTTTAACTGTTAATTCATTTGTATAGGTTGAATAACCTTTATCGTTAAATCCTCTAACACGTACTACTACTACTTGCTCGGGTGCTAATCCTGAAAGCGTGAAAGAATTTCCATTTTTAGCAGTGCGAGCAATTTCAGTAAACGTACCGTTAATTTTTTGTTCAATACAATAACCGGTTTCTTTATCCGTAAAATCGAACCACGAAAGATAAATGTTATTTTGGGTGGTTGAATCAGCAACCAGATTCAGCGGAGCGCGAAGAAATTCCTGTGAATATGCCGGTGTAATGCTGTTAATGTAATTTTCAATATTCAAATAACCATTTGAAGCAATTGCTACGGCGTCTGAAGCCAAATTTGGATTTAAACCATTGGTATTTTCCCAAGTATCAGGCATTCCATCGCCATCGGAGTCAACACGTTTAATACCAGCCCAAAACTGCCACGAAGTGGGCTCTCCGATGGATAATTCATTTTCATTCGCAATGAATTTGCCTTTTTTACCCAGCGTTTTAACTTCGTTTACAAGATAACAATCCAGCAAATCACGGTAAGGCAATGAAGCACCAACATTTGGCAATAAAGAATCAAATAAAGCGACAGCCGGCCATTTTGGTACTGTAGGATAATCATAAGGAAATGTCTGAAAATCAGGACCGCCACTATATTCACTTTTTGGTACTAAATAGCCATCGAGCGAGCCATTTCGGTTTTTATCCCACCAATTATCATCAGCATAAATATGATAATTTGAATTTCCACCACCCAGTGCTGAAGTTGAATTTGCCGGACCGTTAATAAAATAATTACTTTCGCAGTTGGCATACGAGTCGCCTTCAGAATCGCCACCCATTATGTATGCACCCGACGACCAATTGTAAACCATATTGTTTACATACTGATTCACACCTTTAATTTTATTATTGCGGGTATCGTTGTCAACATATAAATTACGGTATAGGGTAACTCCGCCATTGGTTTGAATTAAACCTCCGGCAGAATGGCTCAACAAACCCTGTGAAATAATAGAATTTTGAATTGTAATGTTCGATGGATTTTCGCCACTTATTGAAAAGGTTTCATCGCGTCCCCATGCAACGGAAACATGGTCGAATATCATATTACTGCCATTGGCAATTCCGCAGGCATCTCTCCCGCTATCGCCTACAGCACCCATTCGAATACGTAAATAACGACAAATAACATTGTTTGCTCCCGAAAAAGAAAATCCATTTCCGTAAATTGTAATACCTTCACCGGGAGAAGTTTGTCCGGCTATATAGATGTTAGGTGAAACAACAATTCTACTGGTAATTTTAATTACTCCGGCCACATCAAAAACCACAATCCGATTTGAAGCACTCACAGCATCCCGAAACGACCCTGAACCTGCATCGTTGAGGTTCGTAACTCTGTAAACAGTAGGGCTCGAAGATGCACGAGCACCTTTGGCAAATTTTCCGAAACCTTCAGCACCAGGAAAAGCGAGTTGTTGGGCGTAATTATTTGAAATAGTAAAAAAAACTGCAAGGATAAAAAGTAGATTCTTTTTCATGATATTAATCGATTTATTCGCTCACAAATATACCGTTAATTTCGATGAAGAAATATGAAAAATTGACTGAAATAGTGGAAGATTTGATGGAATGAATGGAAATTATTGTAAAATTGAACAGAATAGCTATATAAAGAGATGGAAGTATAAAACCCAACCTGTCAGCGTGCTTGCACCTGACAGGGTTGAGCTCAAATAAATTCTTTATTTTATCACACGTGCAATGTAGCTTTTTTCGTTATTTCGGATTAGTACAACATAAACTCCCTTACTGATTTCAGCAGATAAGTTGTGTAAGAGTTTGCCTGCTGATGCCGACACTTTTTCTGCCGAAATTAACACACCCGCAACATTGTATAGATTAAACTCGACAATAGAAGGCGTTTCAACTTCGAATTCAGCTATTACTTTGTTATTGTTTATAAACACCTTCAATTTCGATTTGGTTAAATTTGGTATAGCATTTGGATCGGTCTCGTATAATTCCCAGTTGTCAACAAAACCACGTTTGCCGGTTCGCCTGTAGTTATTAAAAAATAAACCATGATTTGCTGAAAGTTCAGCGGTGGTAAATTCAACTGTAAGTGGCATCCAATTTCCTTGTGTGTCAATACTGTCTGTTACATCTGTGTTTACCAAATTATCAACACCAAATACTCCAAGCTGGAAATAGCCTCCAAAAGTTCTAACCATTGCTTTCGCTTTATAGTGTGTGTTTGGTTTTACTATTCCTACTAATGGTACGTCTAAAGAGCCTGAACCGTTTATTCTTCCTGAATGACTTCCACAATACACAGAGTCGGGAAAATCAGCAATATTGATTATGCTTTTGGCGCCCCAACCGGCAAATAAAGCAGGTTTATTCGTGAAGGGATCCGGGATCAGATTCACTTTATCGCTATATAAAGGAGTAAAACAGGAATTATTTGAAACTGATGTGGATTTCACTGCCACCTGAACTGTTTTTGTTCCACTTACAAGTTTTAATATTCCATCTACAGGAGTTGTACCATCCCATTGCATTGTTACTGTTTCATTCGAAGTCTCTGCATTTAATTGTGTGGGAATTACTGAAATACCTGCCGGAGGAGTTATAATAATATTTTCCATTAAATTTAATCCTGACACAAAAATATCATCCGATTTATGTTCCGGATCGAATGCAACCGATTTTGGCGAAACATTGATAACCGGATCGGGAAGAAGATAAAATTCCCAGTTGTCGGCATAAGCCAAAACACCTGTACACTGCCAGTTGTTGATAAACATCCATTGGGTAGGTCCCATTGTAGCTCCGGTAGTAAAAGTCGTGTCGAGTGCCAACCATTCGCCTTTGGTGTCAATATTAAAATTCAAATCTCCCTGTGTGGCGTCCCAGCCGAGTAAACCAAGTTGAAAACTTCCGCCAATGGTTTTCAACATCACTTTTACCCGATATGTTGTGTTTGCTGCAATTTTGCCGGTCAATTCATAATTGAGTGAGCCACTGCCGGTATTTACGCCATCGCCAATTTTTATACTTGCTGCACCACAGTACACGTTTGAGGGATCATTTATGATATTGGAAACACTTGTTGTTCCCCATCCACCTTTAAAATTGGCGATATTATTTAAACCCGGATCTTCAACAAAATTAGTAATATCAGAATACAGCAAATTAAAACAACTTCCGTCAGAAGTTGATTTTACAGGGATTTTTGCTGATGCATTGCCTGAGGTCAGAATAATTTCACCATCAATAGGCGTTTCAGAATTCAAAACGGCAACCACTTCAACATCTGTGGAATTAGCCGGTAAAGAAGTGATAGAATTTCCGGCAAAATCAGTAAGCTTTATTCCGGCAGGAGTAGTTACTGTAATTGGTTGTGTCAGATTGGCACCTGTAACATTAAAACTTTCGTAAGAATAATGGTTATCGAGAGCAATTGCACTGGCAGTAACATTAATTACAGCTTGCTTTTCAGCACCTTCGCGATAAAGAAACAAAACCTCATCGGCAGTCAACGCTTTATTGAAAATACTGAACTTGTGATATGTTCCAATCCAGTTTGGGTCGGCTGTCCATCCGCCACGCCCAAGATACCCGAGCGATGTACTCACATTTGCAAGTGTATTACCGGCAGCAAGCGCAGCGGAATTAATAAATTGGCCATCAATATACAGTGAAATAGTTGACTGATCGACCGTATAGACAAAATGATGCAATTTTCCATCGTCATATTCCGGACCCAATGCTCCATTCCAAACAGAAGTTTCAAGTGTAGCCATCGATACATTATCGCCTCGGGCAATGGAAAGAAAAGTGCAGTTCCGACCGCCTGTGCCAACCGTTTCGCCAAAATATGTCAGCATAGTCCAACCACCGTTTTTACCTGCGGCAGAAGTACACCAAACTTCGATTGTTAGTGCAGGGTAGGCGTTAATTCCGATTTCGGCAGCAGGAATATTCATGTAAGCATTCGTAGCCACAAAACCGTTGTTAACTAAAGAGCCTGTGCCTACTATCGTTCCTACTACTCCGCCAACTTCGTCGGTAAGTGAACCATTATCAAAAGTCCAGCGATGTTTCAGGTTGGCAGTACCGGGATTGGTTTGGGCAAAAACTGAAAAACTGATAAACATCAGTACAAATAAAAATGTAAGTTTTAATTTCATGGTAATTATTATTTAGGGTTTATTTAATTTACAATTTTATCATTTTTTGTATGGGACAAGCGACTTTCAAGCCGCTTGAGTTACTTTCAGGCGACTTCCAAGTCACTTGTCTCTTATATTCATGTTGAACACAAAGATAAAACTCAACAATGTATGCGAAGTGGATAAAATGCCAGATTGATTGGATAAATTTTCTATACAAATAAATGTATGAGTCATTATAAAACAAATCAGGCGCTCCGAAAATCCGGAACGCCTGATAATTTGATCGTTAACTATTACTTATTTCTGTAAAATTACATTCTGCATATTGGCAGAACCATCTTCCATATTGGCTCTGATTATATAAGCACCTGAAGAAAGATTGCTCATGTTTACTACAGTTTTTGTACCATTTGCTACTAAACTGTTTACTTTCTGACCGGTAAGGCTGAATATATCAATCGTTTTAACATTACCTTCAACGTATACTACATCGCGGGTAAGAGTTGGGTAAATGCTGAAAGAAACAACATTTGAATTTATACCACTTACCACGTTGTTGGGGTCGTAAACTAATTCTCCGGTAGCAGGTTTGAATGTCCAACCCGAAGCAGCGAAATGCGTTACAGGCATAGTAGTAACAATATTTCCAGCATTAATAAGTTTAATAGTTGTTCCTGGAGCAACACTTTTTGCTTTACTGATTCCTTTTACGCCGGAAGCTATGTTAACAGTAACATCAACTGTACCACCTAAATTACAAGCGCCTGCAACATTAATAGCATCATATTCTCCTTCGTTAGTACCGTTAACTACAAACTTTGTTGTTCCATTCAAAGTCAGCGAACCGTCAAAATTCAGACTTCCTTCAAGTGTACCGTTAACGGTAGTTGCGCCTCCTATTGTACCGGTACCTTTGAGAATTGCACCTTGTGCGACTGTAACTGGAACTCCTGCTCCAGGAATTGAACCATTCAATATCACAGTTCCTTCGTCAACTTTAAATGAACCTAAAATCCAGTCTGGGTTTGAAGCTGTTAATGTCCAAATTCCAACACCTTTCTTAGAAATATTAAGAGGAGCAGTTGGTGCAGTACTGTAATTTTTAAAAACTCCATTATAAGTAGCATCTGTATCTAAACCGCCAATATAATAATTCAATCCACGTGTTGCACTGTTTACCCAACCACCTTCAATGGAAGCACTTGCGGCACCTTTTAGTTCGCCAATCGAAATAATGGTAGTTCCTCCTTCGTTGGGATTATAATTATATAACATTCTAACATTATCACCGAGATAAAGTTTACTGTTTTGAACTGAATTTGCTGCCACACCATAACCGGCAGTTGCCTGATTGGTTGTAACATTTACCTGTGCATTAGCTGGCATAGCAGTAAGTACTTTGCTCGACCAGTTTACACCGCTTGAGATGCTACCCGATACACCAAGTATTAAATTTACAGTTGATGGCCCTGTTAGAGTATTGTTATAAAACACATTTGAGTTTGTTTGTATAGTTACGGAGCCTGTTCCTGTAATAGCTTTATTAAATTCTGCCCCGGTTTGTAAAGTAATTTTAGCACCATCAGCAAGATCGTAGGTTGCAGTTCCCAAGTCATTAGTTAAAATAGCTTCTCCACCTTGTATTTCTACTTTAGACATATTGTTTCTAATGCCTAACGTTGTAGTTTCTCCGGCTTGCATACCCAAAATAAATTTACCTGAACCTGAAATTGAACCTGTGCCTGAAAAATTATATCCATCTCCAAACATGGTGATATCATTGTCTCCAATTGTAAGATTTGCATTCAGATTTACAGTTTTTGTAACCGGTACAGCAGGGAACAATATCGGATTATTATCCTGGTAACCTATAAATGGTGATGCTCCTACACTGAAATTCTCATCTGCATTATTCCAGTTCGAATTTGCATTACCAGACCAGATATATGTACCGGAAAGTTTAGCTGTTTTCTTGAAAATCAGATTTATAACCGCTCCTTCGGCAACTACTACGTTATCTGTTGATGCAGCAGCATTGTATGCATAATAAAAATTGTCATCATAGAAAGTTGCTTTATCATCAGCAGTTGCATAATAAGTCGTGCCAATTTCCAAATCGGGTTGAACTCTCGATGTTTTTAATAAATTACCTTCTGAATCTTTATAATTTATTGTTACACTTGCAGTAGCAACTTCAATTAGTTTATATGTTTTAAAGTTGTCAATAGAAGAATTAAGATTTGCATTACTGCCATTTCCAGCAATACTACTTCTTGTATTGGTTAAGCTAATTTTTGAAACATTTGTCGCTGTCAAGCTAACCATTGGCAAGTTAGATAAAGATACTTGGGCTGAAGTTGATTTGTTCTTTATTGTTAAATTTGTTACAACTTTATTTGTGAAATCTAAAGTAGCTTTTACGTTATACCAAACTCCGGTTGAATAAGTAAGATTAACTTGAGTAGTTACATTCATCTTATTAGTACCTGCAACATCTACAGCAGAGGCTTTATTAAAACTTCCTCCGACAAATGCTGCTGTATCTTTATTTTGATTCCATACATGAAATTTAGCATCGTTACCCGCGGCGTAAATGCAATATACTAATTGACCATTTGAATCATCAATCATTAAACCCCATGCATTTTTTTGTCCAAGTGTAGCAGATGTTATAAAAAAATCAAAATCCATTACAACAATAGTCTCACTGCCACTTGATGGGTAATTAATTGTTATTCCTCTAGTTCCTGGACCACTTCCTGAAGCATTCATTTGATTGGGAGAAGGAGTATTCCAGTTTACCGAAGCACTTCCTCCCCATAACGCAGTTCCTGCGCTCCAACCGGTAGGATAAGTTACTGCATTGGTAAAGTATTCTTCTACAAAATAACTTGGAATTTGTGCTTTTGAACCTGCATTTAATTGGGTTGTCATGAAAAATATGAACAAACCAAAAATAAATAAAGTAATTCTTTTCATACATTCTTAAATTTAAAAGTGAATTAATTGTTTTTGATTGTTGTTTTCTTTAAGTTTAAAATTCAGCCTACAAAAAAACAATGAAACCATTCCTTATCCAATAGAAAATTATACAAACATATAGAAAATAATAGAAATATCAAAATATGCTAATGTTCAAATGTGCCAATTCCGCTTTGATACTATGTGCCAATGAGTAATTGAGTTAAATAACGATTCCGCTTTGCTGAACCTATTGGAAGTAATATATTCTTATCCAGACAAGTAATGATTATTATTTACTTCTCTCTCTTCACTCCTCGCTTTTAATATCACCGCCACACCGCCACTCCGGCCGGTTCCAATTCTTTACCTCCAAAAATTAGCTGCGATTTTGCAGGTATGTTGATAAAAACTTTTTCTGACGAATAGTTTACTGCCACCCAAAAACCATCGCGCCAGTTAACCATCACGCCTTCGAGCTGTTCGTCAACCGGAATTTTTTCTTTATTGAACAATTTTTTTACGATTTCTTTTTCAAGTCGTCCATCTTTGCTGTCAACACCAATGTAGGTTACAGTGCCTCTGCCTTGTCTGCAGTGAACAACGGCAGGTTTGCCTGCGTAAAACTGGTCGGCGTACGTTGCCCATGCCTCAGTATTATCCAATGGCTGTAATATATCGCCCCAAACATTCCAGGTAAAAGTAGTTCCATTAAACAATACTTTTGCCGATTTATCAGCGCCAAGCATATCGTTCATGGTAATTTTTGCTCCAATTAATTTTGTGATAAAATCTGCCCAAGGCGCTTCAAGGAAATGACCGTTGCGGTTCATTAAACCTGTTCTGCAAGTAACAATCAAATTTCCGCCCCTTTCGGCAAATTTTCTCCATTTTTCTACCACATTTTTATCTACCAACTGATACGCGGGAACTACAACCACGGCGTAATCCGATAAATCTTTATCTTCACCAACAATATCAACCGGACAACCAAGATTTTTGAGGATATTATAATATTTAGTAATGTGATTGGTTTGATTCCAAAGCGATGTTTGGGGTTGAACGGTGGTTTGCCACACATTTTCAACATTATAAAATAGTGCCGATTTTCGTAGGGTCAATTCTTTCGGCATTTTCTCGTTTTTCTTGTACAATTTGCGTAACTCCTTTATTTCCTTCATAAACTGCATGTACTGTTCACCGCCCAACGAAACGGTTTGACCATCAGTCCCAACCATGCCGTAATGAAATTGCTCGCCACCTGAAAGCGGCTGACGGAAACGATAGGAGCATATAAATTTCAAATCGCCGGCAAAAGCATTCCAAAGCCATGCGCGCACTGCTCCAGGATAAGGTTGTGGATTGTAACTTCCCCAATTTACCTGCCCTGGTTGCAATTCCATAACTCCTGTAACACCATTTACCGGACGAAACAAATCGTTAGCAAAGGAAATACGCCACGGGTCGCCCAAACGGAACCCCTGATCGCCTAAACCGCTGGTATAACCTGCAACGGGATAAACCGTATAACTCGGAAAATCGAGGTCTTTATTACGCCACGGATCAACATCGGTGTGAGCATGCATAAAGTTGGTAGTTACAAACTGTGTTTTGTCGATATTCGATTTCAAAGTTTTGTATTGCATCGATACAAAAGCTGCACATTCATCGGCACTGAAACGTTTAAAATCAAGTACCGAAGTTGGACTTGCTACACCCGAATACAAACGTGTAACATTAGGAATTTCAATTTCGGCAAAATCAGAATAAACTCCCGACCAAAATGAGGTTCCCCATGCTTCGTTCAGATTTCGGATATTTTTGTATTTATCTTTCAACCATCGACGAAAACCGGTTTGAGCAGCTGCACTGTAATCGTACGTTCCGTAATGCGAAGGTTCGTTATCAATTTGCCACCCCCAAATACGTTTATCGTTACCGTATCGTTTTGCCATTGCAGTAACAATTTTTGTGGTGAGTTCCTGATATTTTTTACTCGACCAGGAATAATGTTCACGCGTACCATGTTGTGCAAGTTGTCCGTTTGGCATTTGGACAAGTACCTCTGGATATTTGCGCACTAACCAAACAGGCGGTGTTGCAGAAGGTGTACAAAGTATCACTTTAAGATTGTTTTTTGCAGCCAGCTCAATGGCTTTATCGAGCCAGGCAAAATCATATTTCCCCTCTTTGGGTTCAAGTTGCGCCCAGGCAAATTCGGCGAAATGGGTAAACTCAAATCCCATTTCTGCCATTTTTTTGAAATCTCTGTCCCACTGATTTGGGTTCCATGCTTCGGGATAATAATACACACCGGTTTCCACCATTTTTTCGGGTGTAAAAAACTGCTGCTGAGCATAAACGAATGACGCAACTGCTGTGATAGCAATGGTAAGAATTTGTTTTTTCATGATATTTAGTTTTTAATAACGACAGACAACGGACGACAGACAATTGAGCAAAAAATCGTACAACGCACAAAATTTGCCTATGACAAAGTTAATGTATTAATCAAAAAAACAATATTACAGAGAATCTTTTTTTCTGGATTAAAAGCACAAAAAAATCACCCAAAATATGGGTGATTTTTTTATAGGAAACTTTTCAACTTCGAAGACTTAAAAACGTTTCTTTACGTATTTTTGAAGAAACGTTCAAAAATCTACGATGTTTTGAAGTTTCATTAAACTTTAAATCATATCGAATCCTGTATATGAAACAAGCGCTTTCGGTATCCGAATTCCTTCAGGTGTTTGATTATTTTCAAGTAATGCTGCAACGATACGAGGCAAAGCTAATGCGCTGCCATTTAATGTATGACAGAGTTGCGTTTTTTTATCAGCGCCCCTGAAACGGCATTTCAGTCGGTTAGCCTGATAACTTTCAAAATTGGAAACAGAACTTACCTCGAGCCAGCGTTGCTGAGCAGCCGAATAAACTTCGAAGTCGAAAGTCAATGCCGAAGTGAAACTCATATCACCTCCGCAAAGTCGGAGAATACGCCAGGGAAGTTCGAGTTTTTCTACCAAAGTTTGCACATAATCAACCATTTCGGTTAGTGATTCGTATGACTTTTCAGGATGAGCTATACGCACAATTTCCACTTTATCGAATTGATGCAGACGATTCAGTCCGCGCACATCTTTACCATATGAACCTGCTTCGCGACGAAAACAAGCTGAATAAGCAGTATTTTTGATGGGCAAATCTTTTTCGTCGAGAATTACATCGCGGTAAATATTCGTAACCGGAACTTCAGCCGTAGGTATTAGGTACAAATCGTCCACTTCACAATGATACATCTGACCTTCTTTATCGGGCAATTGTCCTGTGCCGTAGCCCGATGCTGCATTCACCACATATGGCGGTTGCACCTCCAAATAACCTGCTTCGCGGGCATTATCGAGAAAAAAGTTGATTAAAGCGCGTTGCAGACGAGCTCCTTTGCCTTTGTAAACAGGAAAACCTGCTCCCGAAATTTTCACTCCAAGTTCGAAATCAATCAAATCATATTTTTTTGCCAAATCCCAGTGTGGAACTGCATCGGCAGGTAGGGTTGGAATTACGCCACCCGAACGCTCAACCACATTATCTTCAGCATGTTTTCCTTCGGGTACACTTGTATGTGGAAGGTTTGGAATCTGAACAAGCAAGTCGTTTAATTTTTGTTCAATTTCGGATAATTTATCTCCGGATATTTTTATGGTTTCCTTTAGTAAGGTAGTTTTATCTTTTGCTGCATTTGCTTCCGCTTGTTTTCCTTGTTTAAAAAGCAAACCAATTTCTTTCGATAAGGCGTTCATTTCGGCCGATGCATTGTCCAACTGTGCCTGAGTTGCTTTTCGTTCGGTATCCAATGCGATAACCTGTGCGATAATTTCTTTTCCATCGAAGTGTTTTTTTGCCAAACGGGCAATTACATCTTCGGTATTTTCAGTAATATATTTGAGCGTTAACATGTGATTATTTACATTTTGTTCATTAACAATTTACCATTTCCCCATAAACAGACAAATGTCTTTTTTCTTTTGTCTTTTTCTTTGCTCTAAAAAAAAATCTCCCGCAATTTTACACTACGGTAAAACGACAGGAGATATTTATAACTTGCGAATATGCTCTTTAAGTCCCTTTGTAGAGGATTTAGGGGGCTGTTCTTAATTTGCTTCGATAGGTTTTACAGAAACGTAAGATTTATTATTTCTTTTTTTTCTGAATTCAACTATGCCATCAACAAGAGCGAAAAGGGTATGATCTTTACCTAATCCCATATTTTCACCCGGGTGATGAACCGTTCCGCGCTGACGCACGATAATGTTTCCGGCTTTTGCAAACTGCCCACCGAATACTTTTACTCCAAGTCGCTTACTTTCCGATTCACGACCGTTCTTCGAGCTACCAACTCCTTTCTTATGTGCCATTTTCTTTTACTTTTTTAAATCGGTTAAAAATTAAGCTACTATTTCTTTAATCATTACTTCGGTGAAATCCTGACGGTGACCATTGCGTTTGCGGTAACCTTTACGGCGCTTTTTCTTGAAAATAATTACTTTTTCACCACGAACGTGCGAAACTACTTCGCCAACTACTTTTGCTCCTTCAACAACGGGCGTTCCTACCGAAACTACTCCATCGTTATCAACCAGCAAAACTTTTTCAAATTCGATAGCCGAACCTCTTTCAGCTTCATTCATTCTGTGGATATACAGTTTTTTACCGGCTTCCACCTTAAACTGTTGACCCAAAATTTCTACAATTGCGTACATTTATTTAAACAATTAATTATTACACCGGTAAGGTGAGATGCCTTTCGGCAGCGCTTCTTTTTAACCCTATTCGGAAATGAGGGTGCAAATTTAGTACATTTATTTTTATTTCGCAATAAAATCACAACAATATTGTGCTGTTTTTTATCTATTTTTCAGTTTGAAAGCTAAAAACACCATTGTAAAAAGTAAAATACTTATACCGGTGAAAATCAATTGAAAACCATTTACGCTCAATGCGAGTAAAATTCCCACGATAGCTGACCCGCTGAGTTGACCAACACTGGTAAAAATAGTAAGCATTCCCTGACTTGTAGCCCGATCATCAACGCCGGTATTATTGAGCATGATATAACGTAAAGAGCTTCCTGAAAGCACTGAAAGTCCTAAACCAATAAGCGATCCACTTAAATAATACAGAAACAGTACGGTTGCAGTTATTGATAAAAGATAAAATCCGACTGCTAACAACAACAATCCTATTATAATAATTATTTTTACACCAAATTTATCAATCAACCGACCGAAAACGGGTGATCCGATAGCTGTTGCCAAAACAAAAGGAGTTAACATAAAACTGGCTGTAGATGGTTCTACACTGAAATTGCCTACAACATATTTTGGTATAAAAACAAAACAAGCTTGTATTAAACCGGTAACGACAGCCAGAATTCCTGCCAAAACGATTTGATTATTTTTTAAAAAACCGAGATTAATAATTGGAGCATCTGCTTTCTTTTCATTTAACCACAAAATAAAGATAGCTATAATTGCCACAATAAATGGAAGAATCACCGGAGGCTGTACAATTGAATTTAAATTATTTCCATCAATATTATTTATTCCATAGGTGAAGGCAGCCAAACCGATTCCTAAGGAAACAATGCCTTTCCAGTCAATTTTTGATACATTAACCGAACTTTTTTCAGGCAATATACGAAAACTGTAATATATCAGTACAGCAGCAATGGGTAAGTTAATGATGAATAAGAAATTCCATGAAAAATAATGCAACAACACCCCTGCAATGAACGGTCCGATAAGAAATGCCAACCCGAAAACAGCCCCAATCATTCCCAAAATTCGTCCACGTTTTTCAACCGGAAACAAATCGCCCACTAACGCTGATGCTACAGGGAAAATACCGCTTGCTCCAAAACCTTGAACTGCCCTTCCTGTAAGTAGCCATTCGAAATTGGTAGTGAACGAAACAATAACTGATCCTATTGCAAAAACAGACAATGCCAGAATATAGATAGTACGTCGTCCAAAAATATCCGATAAACGTGCAAATAATGAGATACCTATCAAATTGAATAATACGTAGATGGAAAAAATCCAACCTGAATAACGGTCACCTATCTGCAACGCTTTTTCTATTGATGGAATAGCCGGACCAACAATTGAAATATCGAGCGCACCCATTAATACACCTACAAAAAGCAATGCTATTAATTTATTCTTATTTTCCATATATTTTTAGTTTTTTGAAAATAACAATTAATAAGATACATTGTTTAAAAAAAGAAAAGAGTTTCCATCCATACACTAATTGCCTCTAACTGTGATAAATTTACAATTTCCTTGAAAAACAAAAAAATACCTCCAAGGGATTAACCATTCACATAAAATTATTGTAGATTTGCATCGATTTCGATTCTTCAAATAAAATTTATAAACCAAAAATATTCTAAAACGGACAAAGAAATCATGGCAAAAGTATTGATATTGGGCGCGGGCATAGCCGGACACACCGCGGCTCTTACTGCAAAACGAAAACTCGGTAAAAATCATGAAGTTATTGTTGTAAGTCCGAACAGTAATTATCAATGGATACCCTCAAATATTTGGGTTGGTATGGGTTTAATGACTCCTGAACAGGTTAAATTTGAGTTAAAGCCTGTTTATAAAAGGCAAGGTATTTCTTTCAAACAAGCATTTGCGGTATCGATTCATCCCGAAGAGAATTCGGCAAATTCGAAAGGTTTTGTAACAGTTAAAAATATTGGAACTGACACTGAAGAAAATATTGAATATGATTTTTTGATAAACGCTACCGGCCCGAAACTTAATTTTGCAGCTACCGAAGGTTTAGGTCCTGAAAAATATACGAACTCAGTGTGTACCTTTCAACATGCGTCACATGCGTGGCAAAATTTAAAGGAATGTTTTGTCCGTATGGAAAAGGGTGAAAAACAGACACTCATTGTTGGAACAGGTCATCCAATGGCAACCTGTCAAGGTGCGGCATTTGAGTATGCGCTGAATATTGCATTCGAAATAAAAAAACGGAAGTTGGAAAAATATGCTGAGTTAATATGGATTTCGAATGAGTACGAACTTGGCGATTTTGGCATGGGCGGCGCCTATGTAAAACGCGGCGGCTATATAACTCCTACAAAAATTTTTGCTGAGTCAATTTTCAAGGAATATAACATAAAGTGGATTACAGGCGCCGGTGTTCAAAAGGTAGAGAAAGGTGTGGTGCATTATGAAACATTAGATGGCGAATTTCATACGCAGAATTTTGATTTTGCCATGCTGATACCCGGATTTGCAGGTGCAGGAATGAAAGCTTTCAATAAAAATGAAGAAGATATTACCGTTCAGGTTTTCGCCCCAAACGGATTTATGAAAGTAGACGCCGATTATACTCCAAAACCATACGAAGAATGGAAGGCTACCGACTGGCCAAGTATTTACAAATCGCCTTTGTACGACAATGTTTATGCTGCCGGAATAGCCTTTGCACCGCCTCATCCCATGTCGAAACCTATGACAAGCAAAAACGGGAACCCGATTTATCCAACACCCCCACGAACAGGAATGCCTTCGGGGGTAATTGGTAAAATTGTGGCTGAAAATATAGTTGATAAAATAAAAACAGGCACCACCGAACATAAACACAAAGCTTCGATGGCGCAAATGGGAGCTGCTTGTATAGTATCGGCTGGTTATGGAATTTTGGATGGACAAGCCGCCGTAATGACTGTAAACCCCATTGTTCCCGATTGGGAAAAATATCCGAAATGGGGAAGAAATATAAATGATACGGTTGGTGAAATTGGTTTAGCAGGCCATTGGATGAAACTTTTCATGCATTATATGTTTATTTACAAAGCTAAAGCGCTGCCTTTTTGGTGGTTAATCCCTGAATAAAAAAACTTTTAAAAAAATATTTATGAAAACAGAATCAACTAAAACTGTTCCTTACAGTGAAATGTCATACGCTACCGAGCCAACCAAATGGACAAAATTCTGGCGTAGATTTCACTTACTTCAAATTTTCCGTTTTTTCGCACTTAACTTGAAAATAATGCGTATAGTAGTTGGCGGACATTCTTGATAAAAATAGTATATTAACAAAACCTATAAATGCAATTTCGGACATAGTTTTTTAGTGAATTTATATTCATGTAATTCAGATAGTTAGCCAATATTGAACAGTTCAAACGAAAACTTAAATTTGAAATCAAAAAATGATTCTATGAAAAGAGCTACTTTTGCAGTTCAATAATCATTTTTTATTCAAATTTGTACTAAAAAATCAATGGAATATATAGGATTTTTTATATTGGGAATTGCAGCAGGCATTTTTTCCGGGTTATTTGGTATAGGCGGAGGTATTGTTATGGTGCCTTCGCTTATTTTAATTTTTGGAATGGATATTCTCGATGCCAATGCGACCTCGTTGGCAGCAATGCTTTTACCGGTTGGCGCCTTTGGTGTTTTGGCTTATTACAAAGCCGGATTAATTAATATTAAAGATTCGCTCTGGATTTCGCTCGGATTGTTTTTAGGGTCGTTTGGTGGTGGTGAATTTGCGGTGAATATTGATCAGGGATTACTCTCGAAACTTTACGCCGGTATTTTGATGTATGTAGCCATCAGTTATTTCGATATTTTTTCTTATTTCAGGAAAAACAAAAAACCGAAGACATTAAAACCTGTTCCCGATAAATTTCCTGTGTGGTCATTTATTCTGGTAGGTATGGCTGCAGGTATTTTTGCAGGACTGTTTGGGAAAGGCGGTGGTTTAATTATCGTACCAGCACTGATCGGGATATTCAGATACGACCCAAAAGCAGCCGCAGCAACTTCTCTTGCAGCTTTACAGCTGCCGGTAGGGTTGCCAAGTGTAATAATTTATGCACAGAATGGACATCTAAATGTTTTATCTGCAGCATTAATTGCTTTTGGAATATTGATTGGAGCATTGGTAGGATCACACCTTGGAGTGAAGCTTCCTTCGGCCACATTTAAAAAAGTTTATGCTGTATTTTTGCTGGCTGTGGCGGTGTATATGGTGTATAAATATGTGTAAAAAGAGAAAAGACTGCTTTGAACAAGTCAAAACAGCCTTTGCAGCCCCCTCTCGCCTGAAGTCGAGATAAATTGCGGATAATCCTGAAGGGAGTTGTAGAACTAATTAAAATTCAGAATTTTATAGGTTTATATGCAAATCAGCTTCCTGTGCAGCCTGTACGTACTGAAAAATTCCGGAAAATCCATCAACCAATTCGTTAAAATCTTCGATTTTCTCACCTCCCCAAAGTTTACCTGCAAGACTGCAAATGTACACTTTTACATCTGTCATTTCTTTCACCTGACTCCATGATTCTATCCAACCAGACATGCTGATTTCTTTCATGCGGGCTTGCATTTGGTCTTTGAGATGTGGATATTCTACCCAAGCATCATCCAGATTTTCGTTTCCTTTCAGAAATGCACGTGCTGCAGTAAGCAAAACGTACACTTCGATTTCCATATCGTCGGCAGCACCGCCACTCATAATTACTCCTGCACCAAGCAGTTTGTCTATACTTCCGGACGAAAGTCCGATTACCATTTTTGCCATATTTAGTATATTGTAAAATGTAAATGAATCAATTGTCTATAATTCTTATCCGCCACAACCACCTGAAGGTTTGGCAGGAGTTTTATTTGTTTCTCCTCCGCGAACAGGATTCAACTCAATAAGTTCGGGAAATTTACTTTTAAAATTATTAAACCCACCTTCGAGCACTTTAACGTTTGAATATTTTAGTTTTGCGAGTGTGGCTGCAGCCAGTGTTGATCGAGCGCCATTGCTGCAATAAATAATTACTTCCTGTCTGTGTTTTGGAGCTTTTTCCGACATTGAACCTTCCAAAACTCCACGTGGGATATTGGTTGCAGCCTTTATGCATGCACTGTCGAATTCTTCAGTTTCACGGCAATCGATAAGATAAAATTGTTCATGTGCTTCAATCGAGGCTTTTAGCTCGTCGGCACCAATAAAATCTACATTTTCGGCAGTAGCTTCAACAAGTTCATCAGGGCTGGCATATTCCTTTGGTTGTTTGGGACTGCATGCCACAAACAAAATGGCAACGAAAAAAAATAAAAATTTTCTAATCATATTTATTCAAAAATTTAATGCGTCCAATCAAGATAAGCGCCATCATATACTTTTACGTTCGGATATTTCAACACCGATTTTAATACGTAATAAATAAAACTTGCAGTTACACCTGTTTTACAATAAGCAATAACTTCTTTGTCTTTTGGTACTGATGCAAAAATTGCTGTAAGTTCCGAAACGGGTTTCAGTTTTGATCCGTTCAGTAATAAATCACTTGGAACATTTACAGCTTCGCCAATTTTTCCGGCTGCATAATCTTCTTTTTTTCGGGAATCAACTAAAACTGTTCCTGCTGAAGATAATTTTGATTTTACATAAGCCTTATCCACAAGAATTGAAGCATTTACTTTTGGTGAGTAAGTTACAGCAACAGGTTTAGCCGGATTTTTTGTAATAGGTTTACGTGCTGCAAACCAAGCGTCCATTTGTCCATCAAGAATACTTACATCTTCATGTCCGAGATATTTTAAAATCCAGTACATACGACCTGCATTTACTCCTGTTTTGCAGTAAATCACCACTTTAGTCTTATTTGAAATTCCGTTTTTTCCAAAAATTGATGCAAGATCCGAAGCCGGTTTTAAGGTTCCTTCCACAGGTGTGTTGTTACAAAGTGTAGTAACATCAAGCCCTATCGCACCATCAATATGTGTTTTAAGATAATCGGCTGAAGGTCGTGCATCTACAACCACTACATTGGGTTGTTTGATTATTTTTGATAGTTCGTCCACCGAAATCACCTGGCTGTTAATAGGCAAAACCACAAGGGTTATCAATATTAACAATAAATTTTTTTTCATATCAAATTTGTTTTATTTTATAAACATGTTTATATCCTAATTTATTTAACTGAACTTTAAAAAGGCGGAACAAACATTTTTTAGGATTGTTGTTCCGGCCTTTTTTATGTTTAGTTTTGATATTAATAATGATAAATTAAAATTTAGCCTGTAATTGTACCATTATCATATCGTTGGTAATTGCTGCGGATTCCTGTACATTTACATAATTCACTTGAATACGTGAATAATCGTTTACATAATAGTTAAAACCAACAGTTGTATAATTAGTACGTTTACCTTTCACGCTATGATCCGAATTGTAAGTATCTAACTTTACTACAGGTTCCAGATTCCATGGCGTCATATACGAAGCCATTGCCCACAAACCGCTTTTGGCATAGCTGCCTGCAACTTTGGTTTCGTACCCTACTATACCTCCGCAACCGCCATAAACCGGAAGTTTTGAAGATGAATGCAGTTGGTCAATACCATGAATGTATTCCGTTTGTAACAACAAACCTCCGAGTTTGTACTGAATTTCACCTGCAAAACGATAAATTTCGTTTTGTTTCTGAGCCAGATCGGTAGGATTAATAGTTCCGTATTTGAAACTTCCACCTATTTTAAAACCTTCGAAAGGATTAAATACCAATCGTCCTACAATGTCCTTGTTTTTATTATCGTCTTCAACATTCATTCCTGTTCCGTTCATAAACCCAATACTGTACTGAACCAACAGTGAGTCATGTCCACCCATAATCATAAATCCCAAATCGCGCTGCGGACCTGCAAGTTGATTTACAACTTCTGATCGGTTCACGGTATAAAGCCCTGAACAAGCTGTGTTCTGCTCCAAGCTGAAAGGCGATTTAAACTGACCGAGCGATAACCTCGCCCATTTGCTGAAACGCGTGTACGAGACATAGGCATCGAGCAAATGCGGTGTTTTCTGCGGTGTTTTAAACGAACTGAACTCAACCATTACATAATAATCGATATCGTAGGGAATGGAACCCATAACTCCCAATCGTGCACGGTTAAATGTAAAATTGTTCGTGTTTTGTCCGTTACCGTTAATATTATAATTGTATTGCGGTTGAATAAAACCTGTAACACCTATCAAATCGCTTCCACCTGAAGCACAACCTTGTGCATTTGCAATAGTCTGTAAAGCGATTAAGATGAATGAAACGAAAAATAGCTTTTTAAAATTCATAATTATTTGAATTATTTTAAAAAAATCAATTACCTGTAACGTAAGTAAAACCTTTAATTTCGCTGGCTTGCCATTTATTTTTAAGCAAATCACTATTAATCATACTATTTGCTCCAAATTTTATTCCCCATGCATCGTAACCCAAAACTGTAAGGTAAGCCGAAACTAAAGCTGATGTCTGTCCTGTCCAGCAGTAAACGGTTACTTTTGCAGCAGGATCAAGATTTTTCATACCATCGCCCAATAAAAGAGTTTCGTTAAGGCGATATGCACCTTTTATATGTCCGTATTGAGTAACATCAGCTTCTGTCCAGTAATTTACAAGGAAATAGTTTGTTGGCGAGGCAAGTACATCCGAAGCATTTACACCTTTGAAACCTTGACTCAACATATATTGAACACGTTTTTCAAGAATTTTTGCTCCTGTTGTGTCAGCTGCTGTGAACTGTGTTTTATCCAAAGTTGGCAGTGAGAATAATACCGGAGTTTTAGTTGTATTAGTTGTTGACCAATTTGTGTGCCCTTTTCCTTGATTAGAAATATTTGGCGTCCAAGCATCGAACACAGAATTCCAACTACTCATACCCCATTTTAGAATTCTTGCAGTAGGAAAACCACTCAAACGGAGCGCTACAACTGCTACGGCTGCGTTTTGTCCTGTATAACAAGTTACTACAATAGGTTTTGTTGCTCCTTGTGCAGCGGTAAGCACATTAGCCAAAGTACTATTTATAGCACCTTGAATATGACCTTTTGTTGAAAAATCAGCGGCTGAACGAAGGTCGATAATATGAAAATTGGCAGTTCCCTGAGTATTCAAAGTATTGGCATCAATTACCCATGTATCTGTCATTTTGTTTAAATCCAAGTTGTTAGCTTTCATGTAATCTGTCATCACTTTGTAATGATCTACTTCGGGTTCGTCAACAGGATCGATACATGAACTGAAGCTTACTACAGTTAACACCATTATTATAATAGCCGAGTGAAGAAAATTAATTGTTTTCATGATATTTTTTTTATTAGTTGTGAAAAAATTGTGATTATTATTTTGCTTTAAAATTTAATTCTAGTAAAAAGTTATCCGCCGCAGCCACCTGATGAAGTTTTAGGTTTAGCATTCGGATCTTGATTAGGATTAAAAGCTTTGTAACCGCCTTTGAGGCTTTTTACATTTTTGTATCCTAACTGCATTAATTGAATTGCAGCAAGCACACTGTTATTACCACCTGAACAATAAAGAATAATTTCAGTGTTTTTTTCGGGAGGATACATGTATTGCGACATCCAGAAATCGGAATCAGCAATTTTAAACTCGAGCAAACCTCTTTGCAGCAATACCGAACCGGGAATATTTGCAGTGTAATAATCCGAAGGTTGACGAACATCTATTAAAAGATATTCAGCAGCACTGTCGGTTTTGGCTTTCAACTCGTCAACGGTTATTTCCTTTACCAAAGGACGATAACTTTCGGCAAGTTCAGTTGTATCCTCGTAAATACCTGTGCATGAAGCAATCGAAATTACAGCAATCAGTAAAACTGATAATTTTATTTGTTTTGTCATAATATTATAAGTTTTTAAAATGCACTGAATTTTCCTGTGCGTTCGTTCCATTTTACAAACCAGTACCAAGCCAGTAAAAGTCCTACAATTAGTGCAAATGCGCCATCATAACCCAAATAATCAGGCAAATAACTACGGAAACGCGCACTTTGGGGCAGAATTTTATCGAACAAGGGAACAATATAGGCTGAAGATAATGGTGACACAAGAATGAGTCCAAGAGCCGAAAACCAGAGTTTAACCTGACCTTCGCCGACACGCCAGAGTGTACCAACAGCACAACCGCCTGCTATGGTCATTCCAAGTCCGAAAATAAAACCACCTATGGCAGCTTTTGCCCAGAAATGTGGAAAAACCCAGGTTAGTTCACGGGCACGTAAACCGGCTTCGCCGGCAGCACCAATGCCGAAATATTTAATTACTGTAAAACCTACCAGACTGATTGCCAATCCGGCAATTACACCCACTGAACCATGCGCTTCACCACTCATAAACGGATCGCGAAAAGCCTTTACGATACAGAAACGTGAACGCTGAGAGATTAATCCCATCATTCCGGCAATGATGATAAACCACGCCATAACAGGATTACTTGCAGTATAGCTGTAAGCTATAACAATAACTCCCAGCAATACGAGAATACCAAGTATAATTTGCCAGTTTCCTTTTTCGGGTTTTACTGCAAGATAAGTGTAGCTTTTACCTGAACTCCAACCCGGGCGGTTTTCCATCTCCCAAATTAAATATTTGAGAGAAATCAGCACACCGGCAAACATGGCAAAAGTGAATACCAAGGCACCTCCTGATAAAGCAGGAACTCCACTAAAAAATGAGCCGATCGAACAACCAATACCTACAGTTGCGCCAATAGCCATGAGTGCACCACCGATAAAACCTTTTACCATTTCGCCTTTTGGAGGTATCCGAACAGCAAATTCTTTCGAAAAAAGTGCTCCTGCAAACGACCCTAAAACGATTAGAATAACGAGCATTCCGTAATTGTTTTCGTTAACCGGCACTACTCCTTTTTCGGCAAACATACCGAAGAGTGAATAAAAATTATCACCTACATTCGTAAGTCCGCCACTTGCTCCCCACGGACTTTTAATGGCAAAAAGCATGGTATTAAGCGTGCCTAAAACGATGCCGCCAACCCAAACCGGCCAGTGTTTGCCAAAAAACAACAAGAACAATTCCTTTAACGGATTTTTATTTCCGGAATCAGTCATAAATTGTTTCCTCCTACGATTTTTTTACCACAAAACGAGTTACGCCACCATCAAGGTCAGTTACTTCTACCAATTCGTTGCCTGATTTTGCACACCAGTTTGGCAGGTCGGTTTTGGTGCCCGGATCAGTGCCATGCATTTCGAGTATTTCACCTGATTTTAATTCTTTCATTGCTTTTGCCACTTTCAACATGGGCATTGGACACGATAGTCCTTTACAGTCTAATGTCATTTTGATCTCCATATTACAGATTTTATTTAATTATTTACACTGCAAAGATTAAATTTTAGGTTGTTTAGGCAAAAAATACTTACATGATGTAACTCAGTACAAAAAGTATTTTTAAATCAATAGAAAGCATGATGTAAATCAATATTTTTTGCAATAATATACAATAAATCTTTAAATGTTAACCATCCACAATTTACATATAGTTAATTTTCAACACATTGCGTTAATGATAAATTTTTGATTTGTTCCGATTTTTGTTGTATATAAAAATTATTTATATCTTTATATCAGATTTATGAATTAAGCTTTATAACTGATATATTGCTAAAATCAGATTAAGCAGAAAAATATAAAAAGCTATATACCACGAAATACAAATGAAAAAAGAGAATTTAACGCGCAATACCTGCACGCTAAACAAGGCAATTGCCGATTGTTTTGAGAAACTAACCGATGAGGAAATGTTATTAATGGAGGAAAATCACCTTGTTTTAACTTACAAAAAAGGTGAGAATTTATGCAAACAAGGAACCCAAGCCTCACATATAATGTTTATTTGCTGTGGATTGATAAAAATTTATATGGAAAATGAATCCGGTTCATTGATATTAAAGGTTCTTCCTGCCGGAAATATGATTGGTCTTACAGCTTTACTTGACAATTCACATTTGTTTCGATATTCTGCTTCAGCTTACGAAGAGTCGAAGGTACGACTTATCGATATAAAAATTTTCAAAAAGGTCATACTTCAAAATCCTGCATTTGCTAATGAAGTAATAAATTTACTTTGTGAAAACCTAATACAAACACAAACACGTTTTTTTGCCTACACCCAAAAGCAATCCTACGGAAAACTTGCAGATACACTTATTTGCTTATCATGTAATATTTTCAAATGCGATAATTTTAATTTAAACTTAACCCGCAAAGAACTTGCCGAACTTACCGGTTTAACACCGGAAAGTGTAATCAGAATCTTGTCAAAATTCAAAAATGATAATTTAATTCAAATGGATGGCAAAATGATAAGAATTCTGGATATGGAAAAGCTAAAACAGATAAGTGATTACGGTTAATTGGATAGAACAAGGAGGAAAGACAGTTACGAGTTACGAGTTACGAGTCACAAGTTTCGAGAAAACGAGTAAACACGGAACGCCAAACACGGGACATGAAACGCAAAACATTCCAGCAACTATTTTCCTTGCAATTCTGTAATTATAGAATTTACTACAACCGAAGTAATTGTCATACCAAACATGGCTGGCATGTAAGATGTTGTGCCGTTAATACGGGCTTTCCGATGACTCCAGTTATCAGACATTGGTTCATTTTCAACTAAATCCGGTTGATTTTTTTGAATATCCAAACTGACACCAATATTTTCACGTTTTTCATCACTGTAAACACATAAAAATTTTTTTGCGGGCAATCCTGTTTTTTTTAAACGACTACGAATTGCTGCTGCAAGTGAGCAACCCTGCACTTTCCAAAATTCAGCAATTTTAATTCTACTTGGGTCGGTTTTGAGTGCAGCACCCATAGATGAAACGAAAACAGTATCGGTTTCTGTAGCTTTTTGTATCAAATAAACTTTATTAGCTAAACTATCAATGGCATCAATGATATAATCGAAAGTTTCAATTCTGAAAAAATCATGTGTTGCCGGTTCGTAAATTTTTTGTAGAGCTACGACCTCAACTTCCGGATTTATATCAAGAAAACGCTCACGAAGCACTTCAACTTTTGGCATACCTATAGTTTTGGTTGTTGCCATGAGTTGCCGATTGATATTTGATTCACCTACGAGGTCTGAATCCACCAAAGTAATGTGCCCAATTCCTGAGCGTACCAAAGTTTCAGCACACCAACTACCGACTCCGCCAAGTCCAAAAATTATTACTCTTTTTTTGGATGCTTTTTCAATAAATTCTTTTCCCAGCAGCAATTCTGTACGCTGAAAGATTTCATTACTTTTAATCATGAAAAACCAAAGAGGATTTTTTTTGTAAAACGTTAAAGGAGAAATAATTAGTTAGTTTAATTTCGTTGAATAATTATTTTTGTACACCAAAGTTGGTTTAATGGACGAATTACTATTTTCTCAATCCCAAACAAATTTCCATGTTCCATCCTTTTGCTTTTTCCATACTGTATGAAATTTCCCTTTAAACACATTAGTTTCTCCGTTTTTATTAAGCCTTTTAAAAACACTTTTTCCCCAAGTATAGGCAAGCGAACCATCTTCGGAGATATCGGCAAATTCAACTTCCCACTTAAGTTCGATACTGTCTTTTGGAAATTTTTTATAATAGTTTCGAATTCTTTCTTTACCTTTTATTATCGAATCTGTTTTACGAAGTATAACGGCACTATCTGCCGCAAAAAAGTGAAATGCAGTAGCAATTCCACTGTCAGCAACCATTTTTTCGAATGACTTCTCAATAGCTACAATATCTTCGATATTTGTTTTTTGTTTTTCCTGATTTTTACATGAAGTAAAAAAAAGGATTAAAAATGTGCATAGTGCAAAAATTCTGGTATTCATACAGGTAAGTTTTGAGTGCTTTATAATAAAATAACTGTATTTTCAAATGAAACCTTTTTTTAGCAACTATCCGTTCTGACTAATTAGCAACAAAGATTTTTTATTCAGAATTTCAATTTTTTTTCCGCTAAGTTTAATTATTCCATCTTTGTCGAATTCCGTCAGAACTCTGCTCACGCTTTCGCGGCTTGTGTCAACTAAATTAGCCAATTCAGTTTGCGAAATTGGCAGTGTGAAACTGTCCGACATAAAAATTTTGTCAGCAAATTCAAGTAACGCATCAGCCATGTTCCCTCTAATGAGTTTTTGTGTTCGGTTAGCACACCTACGAAACGACTCTAATTCGTTTTGACATAATTCAAGAATAATTTCATGTGAAAACTCACGGTTTTCATTCAGTATTTTCTCAAAAATATTCACATCGATAAAACACACTTCCGCATCACTTACAGCTGTTACAGAATACTGATTAATTTTATTTCCAAAAGTTGTAGGAAGACCCAAATAGGTAGGCGCTTTTACTAAACGAACTATCTGCTCATGATAAGGACCCGTTAAATGAATTTTTGCCAATCCCTTTCTTAAAAACACAACATTTGTCGAAAACATACCTTGTTTAATTATCGAATCTCCTTTCGAAAATCTGAGTTCTAAATGATTTTCAGATAATTGCTCAAAGCTTTGTTCGCTTAGCATTTTTGTAGCTCTTGTATTAAAAGGACAATTTTTACAGTCATTTTGCATTTTTTCAGGGAATTATAATGTTTACAAATATAACCATTGTGATTTAAATCACAAAATTATGAAACCAACAACACATAATATTTTTGGAATATTAATGCAATAAATCAATATATTTGCAGAAAAATTTCTTTAATACAATTCATTAAAAATAAAATGATATGGGAAACACAAACGAAGTAACTATAGAAACTCTTCAAAAGCAAATTGAATTGCTTTCCAAAAAAGTAGGCAAACTCGAAAACAATCGTAAAGATCAATTGTCGATAGCTTTAGTATCAGGCGATATGGATAAAATTTTGGCTGCCTTCGTAATTTCGCTTGCTGCAGCTGCAATGGACACAAAAGTGAAAATCTTCTTTTCTTTTTGGGCTTTGTCTGCATTACGCGACCCCAAAAAACATCCTAAAGGAAAAGACTTTATCTCAAAAATGTTTGGAATTATGCTTCCAAAAAGTAAAAATCATTTAGCATTATCAAACATGAACATGGCAGGAATGGGACCTGCAATGATTAAAATGCTGATGAAAAAGAAAAATGTACTTTCGCTCGACGAAATGTTTAAACAAGCCGGTGAACTTGGAATTGAAATCACAGTATGTGAAATGTCGATGGATTTAATGGGCTTCAAGAAAGAAGAATTTATCGATTATCCCGGGCTACGCTTTGCGGGCGCTGCAACATTTGTTGCTGATGCAGGAGAAAGTGCAATGCAATTATTTATTTAGACATAAAGAACAAAGAGCAAAGGTAAAGTAGCTCAATAATCTTCAAATTTTCAAATTATTAATACTCAAATTATAAAAGTTATGACAACCGAAGAATTAAAAAATCTAAAATCGAATTTAGTAGTAGATGCCCGTGGAACAGCTTGTCCCGGTCCGCTTTTGGCAGCAAAAAAAGCCATTGGCGACATTGAATCAGGCGAAATTATGGAAATTCTTTCAGCAGACGAAGGTACAAAAAATGATATTCCCCGCTGGTGTGAAAAAGTAGGACACGAATATCTTGGTTTTGTTGATGAAGATAGCTATAGCCGCTTGTTTTTAATTAAAGAATAAATCCTAACCACAAACCCTAAAGGGGAATTAAACTTACTATTGTTCTGAATATCTTTTTTTTAAGTGAAAGATATTAGATTATATAGATATAAATTCCATTTAGGGGTTGTGGGTTATTTTTTAAGCATATGTTAACTACCATAAAAGATACAACCGAAACCAAATCACCTAAGATTTTGGTTTTCTCTACCGATTTAATTTCCGACCCGGGAATTGACCAGGCTGGTCTGAAAAAGATACATTACTCACCATCAGTATATGTTATAAGTTTACCTTGTTCTTCAGGAATAAAGCCCCGATGGATTATGCGTGCATTTGAACAAGGCTTCGATGGTGTATTTATAGCTGCCGATGGACATGAGTGTTCTTACAGCTCGCACTGTGCTGACCATACAAACACTATAATTATCAATACTCAGGAAATGATGAAAGCTAAAAACATCAATCCTAAACGTATTCGTATGGCTGCACTATGCTCAGTTTGTGCTGAACCGTTCATGAATCACATGGAAAACTTCAGCAAAATACTCGCATCATTAAATGACTAAAATCCCCTCAGATGTTACTTTAATAAGAAAAAATGTTTTTCATATAGTAATTAAAAAAGCACTATGAATAGCATACTATCTGAGAAACTTTTATAAAAAAGTATCATCTGCACTATAAACATTTTCAGTTTAAAAAAAATTGCAATGGAAAAACAAAATAAGAATTATGATGCATTAATTATTGGTGGAGGAATTGCGGGACAGGAAGCTGCCCTGAGCCTTGCCGATATGGGACATCAAGTACTTTTGGTGGACAAAGCACTTTCTATTGGTGGAAAAATGATACAATTGAGTAAGGTTTTCCCGACGCTTGATTGCGCTGCATGTATCACTACACCCAAAATGTCGGAAACAGCACGCCATCCGAACATAACACTGATGTTGAACAGTGAGATACAAGGTATTACAAAGAACGGGAACGATTTCAATGCAGAAATTGCTGTAAAGCCCCGTTATGTTATCCAGGAAGATTGTACAGGCTGTGCAGAATGTGAAGCTGTTTGCCCCGAGGTGCGGACTGATGAATACAACGCAAACCTTGCTGGGCGAAAAGTAGCTTACATACCTTTTAATCTGGCAAACCCACGTATAGCCACTATCGATCGTCAAGGACATTCTGCTCCTTGTATTAATGAATGTCCCGGAGGAGTAAAACCTTATGGTTATATTACTTTAGCCCGCAACGGGCAATACGAAGAAGCCATGAAGCTTCACCTTGAAGATATACCTTTCCCCGGAAGTTTGGGACGTGCCTGCTATGCGCCATGCCAGAATGCTTGTACCAGAGGAAGCTTGGAAAGTCCGGTAGATATTCGCCGTATAAAACGCTATTTTGCCGACTGGTATTACGAAAAATATCCCGAAGCTCCCGAAGTGGAAATAAAAAATAAAACCGGTAAAAAAATCGCAGTGATTGGTTCGGGCCCTGCCGGAATAACAGCTGCATACCATTTGGCATTAAAAGGTCATACCGTAAAAATATTTGAAGCAGCACCCGGAGCAGGCGGAATGTTACGTTTGGCGCTGCCTGAATATCGCGCTCCCAAAAATGTAGTTGACCGAGATTTGAAAAACGTAACTGTACTAGGAGTTGAGATTGAAGTTAATAAAAAGATTACCGATCTAAAAGCGCTCAAAAATGACGGATTTGATGCTGTGTTTGTATCGGTTGGCACACACGATGCCGTAAAATCAGGAACTGAAGGTTCTGAACTTTCGGGCATTGTTGACTGTCTGACTTTTCTTCGTGAGTCGAACATAGGTAAAAAAGAAGACCTTACAGGCAAACGTGTAATGGTTATTGGTGGTGGAAATACGGCTATCGATGCTGCACGTACGTCATTGCGTTTGGGCGCTTCGAAAGTTACCGTAGTTTATCGTCGCAGTCGTGAAGAAATGCCATGTTTTGCTCCTGAAATTGAAGAAGCTGAAGAAGAAGGCGTAGAGATAATGATTCTTCGTAATCCGGTAAAATATTTAGGCGAAAACGGAAAGATCAATAAAGTGCAGTTGATTAAGATGGAACTTGGCGAAAAAGACGCCAGCGGTCGTCGCAGTCCGCAACCGGTAAAAGGTTCAGAATATATCGAAAATGTAGATTATGTAATTGAAGCTATCGGTCTGAAAGCATCTACTTCACCCTTTGCCGGACAAATCGATTTGAATAAAAACGGGACAATCAAAGTTGACAATAAAACACTTCAAACCTCAGAAGAATACATTTTTGCAGGAGGTGATACCGTAACCGGTGCTACAACACTCATCGAAGCAGCAGGGCAAGGAAAGAAAGCGGCATTTTACATGGATAAATACCTTCGTGGCCTGAATATGTACGATTTTGAAGATGGTGACAAACTTCCGGCAATTGACAAAGCTCAAGTTCTGAAAAAATATGATGGGAAAGTTAAACCGGCTATCGAAGCCGATATGATGCCAAAACCACAGCGTGGATCGAGTTGGGAGGAAGTGGAACAAACTTACACCGAATCGCAGTTGAAAGCAAGCGCCGAACGTTGTTTGGATTGCAGTAACTGTCGTGAGTGCCATCAGTGTGTTACTGCTTGTCCTTCAAATGCTATCGATTTTTCACAAAAAACAAAAATCGAAAAAATTAATGTAAAATCGGTGGTAATAACCACAGGATACAAACTTTTCCCACCCAAAGGAAAGCCAAATTATGGATATGAAAAATATCCGAATGTGATTGATTCGATGCAAATGGATCGCTTAATTGCGCCAACTCGCCCTTTCAATTATGTACTACGTCCCGGCGACGGTAAAACTCCCGATAATATTGCCTATGTGCTATGTACAGGTTCACGCGATTCGGCAATTGAAAATTCGGGTTGCGGTGCTGATTGCTCTAACAATCCGATTTGTTCCCAGATTTGCTGTATGTACTCTATCAAACAGGCACAGCTATTAATGGGAGCGTTACCAATGGCTGATATTACCATTTATTATATGGATATACGTGCATTTGGTAAGGGTTACGAAGAATTCTTCCAGCAAGCAAAATCAATGGGCGTGAACTTTGTAAAAGGTAAAGTGGCAAAAATTCGCGAACACGAAAGTGGTAACGGCGATTTGATTCTACGTTACGAAGATACACTCAAAGGTGTGGTAAAAGAAGCCAAACATGATTTGGTAGTGCTTTCAACCGGAGTAATTCCAAATAAAGATGTACCTCAAATGTTTAAGGGACAAGTGCTTGAACTCGACAAATTTAACTTTGTAAAACAGATTGACGAGTTAGTGAGTCCTGCTTTAACAAGCATCGAAGGAGTATTTGTAGCTGGTGCAGCTTCAGGACCAAAAGATATACCTGATTCGATTCTTTCTGCTGGTTGCGCTGCATCAGAAGTTTCAGGATATTTATCATCTCTTGAACTATTATCTTCAAAGGAGAAAGAGAAAGCATCATTTAAAATGGTACACTAATAAAAACTGTAATTAAAATTTCTTATATAAAAAAACTAACTAAAACAAACTTCTAAGTTCTCTCAGTGCATAAACAAATGCTCGATCCCTCTTCTTTGAAGAGGGATAAGAAGAGGTTTTAGAGGGTTAGGGAGAGATAAAATATGAAACAAAGAATAGGTGTATATATATGTCATTGCGGTGGTAATATATCCGACTATGTAGATGTAGAGCAGTTAGGCAAAAAATTTCATGATGAGGAAAATGTGGTTGTTTCCAAAGATGTTATGTTTGCCTGCGCCGACTCAAACCAAAAAGATATGATTGCTGATATTCAGGAAAATAAACTGGATGCTATTGTGGTTTGCTCGTGTTCTCCTAAACTACATTTACATACTTTTAAAGGAGTAGCAGTGCGCGCTGGGCTGAATCCTTCAAATTATGTTCAGGTAAACATTCGTGAACAATGTTCGTGGCCTCACAGCGATAGACCTCATGAAGCAACCGTAAAAGCAGCCGGACTAATTCGTGCCGGCATCAACCGCGTTAAATTTTCTGAATCGCTCGATAATATTGATATTGCTGTAAAAAAATCGGCATTGATTATTGGTGCCGGTGTGTCCGGTATGAAAGCTGCGATTGATCTTGCCCGTTCAGGCAATGAAGTTTTTCTGATCGAAAAAGACTACTTTGTTGGAGGACGAATTGCTCAAAAGGATAAATTATTTCCTGTGGACAAAAGTGGTAAAGATGTAGTTACAGCACTTTACAATGAAATAAAAAAGTTTTCGAATATTACCATTTTTACCGGTGCAACGGTTGAAAAAGTTTCGGGAAGTTTGGGAAACTTCACGATTGACATCAAAGTTAAACCTCGTTTTATAAATCCAAAAGCGGATAAACAAGCTGTTAAGCGTGCGATGGAAGAATGCCCTGTGGAAGTGGAAGATACTTTTAATTTAGGATTGATTAAAAGAAAAGCTATCTATAAAAACTATCCTGAAGCTTTACCTGATGTTCCTGTGGTGGATATGGAAGCATTAAAAGCTGCTCCGGATTTTATCAGCAAGTTTGCTTCTACTTTTAATACAAATGAAGAAGTAGAAACCCTGTCGCTTATTGCGGGTTCTGTACTGATAACTACAGGTTACGATCATTATCAACCAAAAGAAGGAGAATTTGGATATAAAACGGTAGACAATGTGGTAACACTTCCGGAACTTAACAGGATGATGGAACTACAACCTGAAAAACTGATGCATAATGGCAAAAAGGTTAAAACGATTGCCTTTATTTATTGCGTAGGAAGTCGTCAGACAAAAGGTGAAAATAAATATTGTTCTCGTCAGTGCTGTACATCCACCATTCACACTTCGTTACAACTGAAAGAAAAATACAAAGATATTCAAACATATCATTTGTATCGCGATATACGCACTTATGGTAAAAATGAAATCATGTACGACCAATCGTCGAAACAGGGCGATATTTATTTCAAATACGAAGAAAAAGAACTCCCTGTAGTAGAAAAAGATGGTAAAAAAGCTGTAGTGAAGGTAAAAGATTACCTCACCTATAAAAAACAGTTGGAAATTGAAGCCGATTTGGTAGTATTAGTAACAGGAATGGTTGCCCGTGAGGATTCCGGACATATTTCCGAATTGTTTAAAGTGCCTATTGGGAGTGATAAATTTTTTAACGAAATTCACCCAAAACTAAAACCCGTAGAAACTGTAATTAAAGGAGTTTATATTGGAGGAAGTTGTCAGGGACCAAAGAATGTAACTGAGTCGGTTCAGTCATCGCTCGCCGGAGCTTCAAAAATTACAGCTTTATTAAAAAGCGGTACTGTTTCCGTAGATCCGATTATCGCCCGTATCAATCCCGATGCTTGTACCTGGTGTGGTAAATGTGCCGATGTGTGTGATTATACAGCTCTTAAAGAAATAACCGACGAAAAAGGCAAACACATAGCTGCCGTAAACAAAGCAGTTTGTACTGGTTGTGGCATTTGTGCTCCGGTTTGTCCTGAAAATGCAATAGAGGTAGCGCAATATACCGACAATGAAATTGAATCAATGATTGATGGCTTTATGGCTGATATTGAAATAAAGGAACGACAATTAACTGAAGTAGTTACTGAGGAGGAAGAAGTAAAAGTTGGAATGAAAGAATATCCGCAGGTTTGGCAACAAATTCTGGCAGGTATAAAAGAAGAAAAAAACACTATTCCGGAAATTGCTGCCAACGCACAACTAAACAGCGATTTAGTTACATTCCATCTTATGACCATGAATAAATATGGTATCGTAATGCCTGTCGGTATGGATGCGAAGGAAACTTATTATTATTATAAAAGAAAATAACACCTCACCCTACCCTCTCCCAAAGGAGAGGGAGAAAGAGGATTCGATTTAATTGTAAATCGTAAATGAATAAATTGTAAATTTAACATTATGTCAAAAGTTAATCCAAAATTTGCTTCTGAATTAATCAAATATGGAGCGAACGATTTCAGCGCCTGCTTTAATTGCGGGAATTGCACAGCTACCTGTTCGCTTTCAACAACTGACGAATCGTTTCCGCGAGAAATGATTCGGTATAGTGCTTTAGGGCTTGAAGATGAAATTAAAGCTTCACTAAAACCTTGGGAGTGTTATTATTGCGGTGAATGCTCAACGGAATGTCCTCGTCAGGCTGAGCCCGGCGAACTTATGATGTCATTACGCCGATGGCTTACAGCACAGTACGACTGGACCGGACTTTCGGGTCTGCTTTACAAATCCTTACCAATAAGTCTCGCTGCATTTATTGTTACTTTTATCGGCGTTCTGGTTTTTGCAAACTCGGTTGGCTGGGATTTGGAAAAAATGTTACACACAGGTCATCTTTTCGAGGGTATAGCCATTGGTACTATCGGATTGGTAATTCTTATGCCAAACATTGCTCGTATGTGGTATTTTACCATTCTGAAACCAAAAGTAAATGTTCCATTCAAAAAATATGTAAAAAGCATTGGGGAGTTATTCGTGCATATGTTTACGCAAAAACGCTCATTAGGCTGCGATGATAATCAGTTCCGATGGTTCGAGCATTTTATTCTTGTAATCGGATATCTTTCGTTGCTTTTTACAACAGTGGTTTTAAATTGGTTTAATTTGGATCGTGGATTTCTTCATCCAATAACCATTTTTGGATATTTGATGAGCGCAATAGTTTTTATTGTAACCGTAGATTTTGTTAACGGCCGTATGAAAAAGAAAAAAGAAGTTAGCAAACACTCGCAACCTTCGGATATTTTCTTCGTTGTGTGGCTTTTCTTTATGGGACTCAGTGCATTTTTGGTTCGCCTTTTTATCGACCTCGATATATTGGACACAAACAAATGGATGTACATATTCCATTTCACGGTATTGGTACAGTGGGCATTAATTATTGTTCCATTTGGTAAATGGACACACTTCTTGTATCGCTCTTTTGCTATGTATTTTGCAAAATTGAAAGAGAAATAATTTGAAGTTTTCAAATATTTGAAAATGTAATTACGGCTGAATTTCTGAAAGGAGATTCAGCCGAATTTCATTTATGAACCTTATTACAATAACTTCACATTCGTTTCAACATCAATATAAGTATGGATAAAAAATTGTTTATGAAAGTTTATTTTTGTAATCAATAAAAATATTTTTATATTTGTTCCTCAAATCATTTTTAAAATTATTATATTTATTAACAAATACTTAAAACAATTATTAATACCATGAAAACATTAACCATCTTTCTGCTATTAATATCAACTTTATTGGTTAACGCACAAAACTTCACAATTTTTAAAGATAAACACGGGAAATTTGGAGTAAGAAATGAGAAAGATAAAGTAATTATCAAACCAAAATACGATCAGATAAGGCAAAATAGTAAAAATTTCTTTTTTGTTTTAACAAAAAAGAAAGATTATGAAAAGGAGTGTGCAATACTAAATAATAAAGGAAAAGTAATTGCAAAAACCCTTGATATACTCAGCGGAAGTTTCGAAAATGGATTTTTTGCTGTTTATGAAAAAGGTAAAGATAATATGTCAGTTTTTAATGAAGATATCCAACGTGTAAATGGACCCGAAAAGCTTTACTATGTTAAAATAATTGGTAACTTCTGCATTGTTTATGAAGATAAAACCTACGCAGCTAAAATTTACTCAAAAAAATGGGAATTGTTAAAGGCTTATGATGGTTTAAACATCCCCGATTATAACTACAGAGCAAAAAACGGTTACGATTATTTTACTGTAAAACAAGGAAATAAATATGGATTGATAAGTTCTGAAGATTTATCAGATTTGGTTCCGGCAATTTATGACAACATTAAACCTTCGAAAAACTACTGCTTTCAGGACGATAAAATTCTGGTTTTAAAAAGTTATGGCAAAACCGGATTTTACAATCTTGAAAAATTCGCCAGAATTGAGGCTGTATATGACACAATTACAAAAAATGATAATGCAACATTTTTTGCATGGAAAGGAAAGTCGTTTGATATAATAGATAAAGTAAGCGTTCTGAAATCATTTACCAACTACGACTATGCTGAAATTGTGAAAACGAATATGAGCAAATCTTTTATTAAAGTTAAGAAAGATAGTCGTACGGGAATACTTTCTATGGACAATTCCTCAATTGTTCCAGTAAGATATGACAGCATTTCGTTTCCCAATTATTTGCCATTAAATAAAAACTACGACGATATTTTCTTTACACATTCAAAAACGGGTAAAATGGGATTGTATAGTTTGAAAAATGGTGAAATACTGGATGTTGTGTATGATAAAATTGAAGTTTACGCCGATACAACCTTTTTTGTAAAAAAAGACGGGAAATGGGGTGTATTCGATGCCGGAAGATTCTTAATTCCAACTGAATACGATAGTATTAGCAGAGGTGGTGTAAGCTGGTATAATGCTAAGAGAATTTTAATTGTAAAAAATGGTGACAAGTATGGGCTTCTGAACATCGATACAAAAGACAGTACGGGGTTAATTTACGATAAAGTATCTGTTGAATACGCATCGTTCGAAAAAGGAGCAATTTACACGGTAGAGAATAATTCACGTAAGAAATTATTTTTTACCGATGGATTTAAAACTGAAGGAATTGAGTTTGATAATGTTGTAAGAAACAGCGATCGATATCAGGATATTTTTTTACTGAAAAGTGGCGATCAATACATGTATTTTAATCTGAAAACCAAAGCGCTACTGGTATTGATTCAGGAAGTTGTCCGACCTTTTGAAGATGGATTTGCCCGTATCAAATTTTTAGACAAATATGTTACTATAAATAAGGATTTTGCTCCTGTAAGCGCGAATACAGAATATAACGGTGAGCGAAACGCACTGGTAATATGGATTAGCAACAAAACGCGCTCTGATTATTCTGTTTCAAAAAATAATCCTATGAAAATTACCATTTCAGAGATAAGTAATTCAGCCTATAAAATGACTCCAAAAAAACTTGAAATTACCGGCGGAACTTTTTATTCGGTAAAAGGTGTTTATCCTGAAGATACAGAAAGAGAGGGATTTGTAAAAGTTGTTCTCAAGAAAGGAAAATATAAAATTGATGCAAGAATTAAATCAATATACTATAATAAACCCGACAAAGTAGTTGAAAAAGAAATTGATTTTACTTCAAATGTAACTCAATTTATTTTTGAAATTAATTGAAAGCAGCAATATGCACGATTTTATCGTTGATGAAGATTGGTGGTTAAATAATCTTAGTTTGGAAATTAAATATGGTCAGTAAAACAATGTTACACGATTAGTTTTGCGGAAATTTTCTACAAGGCTGTCAGATGTAAATAGCACGCTGACAGGTTTTTACTAAATAAAATATCATTATTTTGAGTCAAATAGTAATGCTGTCAGGTGCGAGCACGCTGACAGGTTACTATTTCTCTCAATATTTAGTATCTTATTTTCTTTCTTTCTTACTTTCTACTTCTCAACAACAATCTTCTCACCGCCTGCGTAGCTTACAAATTCAGGCGCGTACTGACACTGAACTGAAGCAATTCCGCTGGTAAATGTACCACTATTAATCGCCCACAGCTCGTATTCAAAAACATACGTTCCTTTTGGCAGGAAATTGAAAAAGAATTGCGTTGAAGCATCTTTTGTAGTTTGATAATAACAAACATTTTCTTTCCAGTGGCAGCCCGAGCGTTGCTCAACCGGCTCGAAACAGGCGGCACGTAAATCTCTCAGCGCCACGTATTCCAAATTCCGATCGGTTGTAATGACCAAACGTGTTACAATTTTATCGCCTTTTTTAACCTGAATCTGTTCGAAAGGTACCATTTTTGAACCTTCTTTTACAAATAGTTTTTTGGTAATTTTCAATCCTGCATCCGAATTCTGCACTTTATACTGTTCCTGATAATATTGCCAGTAAACTGCTCCCCAACCAATATTTTTATCGGTTTTTTCTATGGTAATTTTTCCGGTTTCGGGATGAATTTCGTTCACCGGTATTATTTCTTTAAAATATCCTGTTCCGGCTTCAATTTTTGCCGGAGTTATCAGTTTATTGCCGGCGCTTATTTGAACTTTTCCATTGGTTGCCAACCAATCGCTACCTTGCAACAACAGCGCGTAAATAGCATTTACCGAAGCTATAGGCGAATCCCAACGCTGCGTTTGTTTTTGTTTTAGCAACCATATTTTCAGTTCATCAATATCAGCAGTGTTTTTCGAAATTTCGGCAAAAGCCTCAACTATTGCAGCCTGCACCGCTACCGGACGTTCGTTCCAGAAATAGCCTGCAGTATTCTTTGCCCAATACATGCCAAATTCATCGGTTTTCAGGGCATTTTCCTTGAGCGATTTTAAAATATCGGCGGCAATTTTCGTCTTTCCATTTCTGTGCGCCACAACCGCCATCATGGCTTTTCCGTAAAGCGTGAAGGTTGTCCAGTACTTTTCAGATTGTAAAGTATAATATTTTACAGCTTCTTTCGCTACTTCCGCAACAGGAATTTCGGGATA
>CAYNGF010000016.1:0-48562 GCA_964396515.1 uncultured Paludibacter sp. | reverse complement strand
GACAACCTACGAAAGCGATATCAAGACCATTTCTTCAGGTGAAGAAGTGGTTTTTAGTTTACTGAGTGATATGAATAATCTGAGTAAACTTACAGAGAATCATGAACTCTCAGATAAAATTAAAGATCTAAAATTTGATACAGACAGTTGCAGTTTCAATATGGATATGGTTGGAAACGTGGGATTTAGAATAGTTGAGCGCGAACCATTTAAAACTATTAAATTTGCTGCCGAAAATTTCCCCGTAGTAGCAAATATGTGGATTCAACTCAAACAGGTTGCAGAAAATGATACCAAAATGAAGCTTACATTAAAGGCTGAAATTCCAACGATGTTAAAATTTGCAGTTGATAAATCATTGAAAGAAGGAATTAACAAAATTGCAGATGCGCTTGTAAAAGCTTTAGAAAGTAAAGATTAATTCTGTTGCTATTTATTCAATTATAGTTTTTAACTTTGATGTAATTTAAAAAGTTTATTAGTGATAATTTTCTTAATTCCTTAATTTTCTAATCTTTTAAGGTTAAAATAATGGCAAAACTTTGGGAAAAAAACATAAAAGTTGACAGCAAAATAGAAGCATTTACTGTCGGTCGCGATAGGGAAATGGATATTTATCTTGCTCCTCACGATGTTTTAGGATCGTTGGCGCATATCATCATGCTCGAATCGGTAGGTTTGTTGAAAAAGGATGAACTAAAAATACTGCAATACGAATTGAAATCCATTTATCAGCTTGCAGTTGAAGGAAAATTTGAAATAGAGGAAGGCGTGGAGGATGTACATTCGCAGGTTGAATTGATGCTTACACGAAAATTAGGTGATGTAGGTAAAAAAATTCACAGCGGACGCTCACGTAACGATCAGGTTTTGCTCGATTTAAAATTGTTTGCACGCGATGGTATTCAAAAAACTGTTACGGAAGTTGAAAAACTTTTCGATGTTCTGATTGCGCAAAGCAACCGATATAAAGATGTTTTACTCCCAGGCTATACGCATTTGCAAATAGCCATGCCATCATCGTTCGGTTTGTGGTTTGGTGCTTATGCCGAAAGTTTAGCCGACGATTTGCAACTCCTTTTATCCGCATGGAAAATTACCAATCGCAATCCGTTAGGTTCGGCTGCGGGTTATGGTTCATCATTTCCGTTAAATCGTCAAATGACAACCGACTTACTGGGTTTCGACACCATGAATTACAATGTAGTTTACGCACAAATGGGACGCGGTAAAATGGAGCGAACCGTAGCGAACGCTTTGGCTTCGGTAGCTGCAACAGTTTCGAAATTAGCGTTCGATGCTTGTATGTTTACATCGCAAAATTTCGGATTTATTAAATTGCCCGATGCTTTTACTACGGGCTCCAGTATTATGCCTCATAAAAAAAACCCGGATGTTTTTGAACTTACACGCGCTAAATGCAACCAATTGCAATCGCTTCCGCAGCAAATTATGCTGATAACAAATAACCTCCCTTCAGGTTATTTCCGCGACTTACAAATCATTAAGGAAGTGTTTGTTCCCGCATTTGATGAACTTGCCGATTGCCTGCAAATGACTGCCTTGATGATGGCTCAGGTAGAAGTAAATACCGAAATTCTGAACGACAAGCGTTACGATTATCTTTTCAGCGTAGAAGAAGTAAATAGACTGACATTAACTGGAATGCCTTTCCGGGATGCATACAAAAAAGTTGGTTTGGAAATTGAAGCCGGAAATTTCACCCCCGAAAAAACCGTAAATCACACACATGAAGGCAGTATAGGTAATTTGTGCAACGATAGGATAGTGGAATATAAAAATGAAGTGGTAAAGCAGTTTGGATTTCGGGAAGTGCAGAAAGCAATAAATTTGCTATTAGAGTAACATTTACTTCACACTTTCGGATGTGTTTCTTAAAATAAGCAAATAGCTACGCTCGTCGGGCATAATATGTAAATACTACCTTTTGTGTTATAACTTGATTTTTTCGGATTATAAATCCTGTTAATACATAACGACGGGCTTACAAAACCTGTCAGACTTATGCGAAGTTTATCCTAAAAAGAATATATCCGAAGGGACAAGCAGGATCTATTTATCTTCTTATTTCAGTTTCGGAAAAAATAGATCTTACAGCATTCATTTTCCGAACTTCTCAAAAAACTCTTTTTCGTATTTACTGCCAACTGGAATTTTTTTATCGCAGAGATAAACTGTTTTATTTCTTACAGTTTCAATTCTTTTAATTGGTACAATATACGAACGGTGTATTCTTACAAATTCATTTTCAGGTAATTCTTCCAATATTTTTGTCATTGTCATACGTACAACATATACTTTTTTGTCCTTCAGGCATATATTCAGATAATCGTCGAAACTTTCAATCAGCATTATATCATCAATGTTTATTTTTACCAAACTGTAATTTGAACGAACCGAAATAAATCTCGACTCTTCCATTGGTCGTGAAGCTTTGAATAATTCATACGCTTTTTTAGCTGCTTTGTGGAAACGTTCGAAGTTGTAAGGTTTGAGTAAATAATCTACCGCATTAACTTCAAAACCCTCAACTGCATATTCGGAGAATGCTGTTGTGAAAATAACCAAAGGTTTGGTCGGTAAGTTTTTGTAAACTTCAATACCGTTAAATTCGTGCATCTGAATGTCGATAAACAGTAAATCGACAGGGAACCGTTTCATATATTTAATAGCATCAAGCGGATTGGTAAATGTTTTCTGTAAGTCAATAAAATCAGTTTCGCTGCAATATTTTGTTATGGTAGATAATGCAGGAGGTTCATCATCGAGTGCTATTGCTATCATGGTTCTCAGTTTTTTTTGAAGTTTAGATATGCAAATGTATTTGATTTAATTAATTATTGCATTGATTTAAAGATTTTTTTTAATTATTTTACGTCTCGAAAATCCAAATGTATAATTAGTCTCGTCTATTAGTAATACAAAAACTAATTATAAACGTTTAAATGCAACAAAAAATGAAAAAGATTTTATTCACTTTCATAGCAGTACTTATTTATACTATAACCTGCTATGCAGAAACTGATAGTGCCATAAATAAAGATGTGGCAACTATAAAAAAAGAAATGTCTGCTTTGCAGGATGATTCCATGTTGCTTGAAAAACTGAGTCCAGATCAAATAATGGAGCTCAAACGACAACAAATGGAAGTTGAAAAAACAAAAATTGAAGCGAACAGCCGTAACGAAATGCCCTTGCAGGGTTTTCATATCTTTTTAATTGTAATGACACCGTTTGTATTTGTAATAGTGTTGATAATCATAGGTTCTTATTCGCGAAACCGTGATGCACAACGCCGATATGAGCTTTACCAAAAATCGCTTGAATTGGGACAGCCATTGCCCGAGCATTTTTTCGAAGAACCCAAGAAGCAACATCCATCTTCCAATCTTAAAAAAGGTATTATTGCTTTGGCAGTTGGATTAGCTTTGGTACTATCTTATTTGGTGATAGGCAATAAATTTATTCTTGTTGCGGGAATCATTCCTGCTTTTGTAGGGTTAGGATTTCTGTTTGTTCATTACCTCGAAAAACCTAAAGACAACAACAGTAATGAGCAAGGCAGATGATTTCCTGTGCATAACACGGGTAAATCTTCTTGGTGATAAAACGGCGTTCGATCAGCTTACGCGGAAATATCAGTCGTCCATTCGCAGGTTTTTTCTGAACCTTACAATGGGCGACAGCCAGTTGAGCGACGATTTAGCACAGGAAACTTTTATAAAGGCTTATCTCGGGTTGCGAACGTTTAATGGTTTGTCGGCATTTTCAACCTGGCTATTTCGGATTGCTTATAATGTGTTTTACGATGCAGTACGT
Source organism: uncultured Paludibacter sp. (assembly GCA_964396515.1). Classification (GTDB taxonomy): domain Bacteria; phylum Bacteroidota; class Bacteroidia; order Bacteroidales; family Paludibacteraceae; genus Paludibacter. Next base: position 44,722 of record CAYNGF010000016.1, on the reverse strand, counting down.
GCCCGAAAGTGTACTATAGATATCGAAGCTGCGGAAATCGATAAAAATATGAAAACGGACAATATGTTTTCACCCGAAAAAACCGATATTTACAGTGCTTTAAAACAGTTAAGAAACGAAGAGCGAACAGCCATGTTGCTGTTTTATATGGAAGATAAAACACATCCCGAAATTGCAAAAATAATGAATTGCCCACTTGGAACAGTAAAAACATATATCCTGAAAGGGAAACAAAAAGTTAGTGAATTTTTAAAAAGTGAAGGTTATGAATACATTAAAAATTGAAAATAAAGAAGATGATTTAGTTCAAAGATTCTTTGAGAAAAATAAATCAGAAATAGCGGATAATGGATTTTCCGAAAAAGTAACAAAGCAATTGCCTGAACAAAAAAGTCTGGATTGGATAGTTTGGATTTTTGCAGCGGCCGGAATTTCAGTAACCCTCTATATAATTTTATCAATGGAAGTAGTAATTCCTTTGCCAACAATTAACGATACAAAAACTTTACTATACATTATTGGCGGTGTTTTTACTTTGCCGGTACTTATGTTTCCCGTGCTTAAAACAGCCTGTGCCAATTGTTTTGATTACAGTAAATTCAGTAAGTTTTTATTTCCGTTTTAAATTTTAGTTTCTGACGAGGCATTCCCGAGGGATAATTTACAGATTCGTCAATAAAAGGCAAGGATTTAAAATTTACTCTTCCTTTAAATGTTGAACTGTCGGAGAGTAAAAAATCGAACAACAAATAATATTTCGATTCGGAATAATTCAAAGAGAATTTTCCATCGATAATTTGTTCAGATTTACTGAAAAGCGCATTTTTTTCGATAAAATAAATATATGCTCCCGTGTTGTATTTTAATCCGTCAATTTCTAAAACTTCGCCTTTGGTAGCGTTCATAGGCTCACGTTTATCCGAAATTTTATAAGTTCCTTCCCGCAAAAGGGTGTCGGTGGGTGCCGAGAAAATATCTTCAAGAAAAATGTATTGTCCGAAACCGGCGAGTTGTCCTTTGTTGTTTACAAACAGAGAATCGGTAAAAACCGAAAGCGATACCACATTATTTTCAATGCCGTAATCTGCGTAATATTTTCCATAAAATTGTGCATAACCCCAAGTAAACTCACCTGCAGTAGCATATTTATATTCCACATCTTTATCGTTTCGTTTACACGAAGTTAATGCAAGCAATGGAAGTAAAAGATAAGTAATAAATTTTGAATCCATTTTTTTGGAAATTAATAACAATTTGATGAATTATGCTTTCTTTAAACGTAGAAAAAGTATGACTATTGTTGGTTTACATTATTCGGTTTTAAATTTGCTGAAAGGCAGCCTCCATTTCATAAATTTATCGTCGAACAGGTTGTTTGCTTCATTGGGTCCCCATGTTCCTGCTTCATAAAAATATAGGGGAATATCAGGGTTATTTTTCCATGCGTTAAGTATTGGGTCCACAAATTTCCAGCTCGCACTTACGGCATCGGCACGAGCATACAAGGTTGAATCGCCTGTCATGCAATCGAGCAGCAGCCTTTCGTAGGCTTCCGAAATTTTCTTTTCGGCTAAATCGGAATAATGGAAAGCCATGTTAACATTTTGCACCTTAAATCCGGCACCGGGAATTTTCATTCCAAAATCTACCGCCACACCTGCATCAGGATGAATGCGTAGTATAATCATATTATTAGGTTCGGTGAGGCAAAGCTGCTTAAATAGCTGATGCGGAGCAGGTTTGAGATGTATTACTACTTCAGTTACCCGTTCAGGCATTTGTTTTCCGGTTCGAATGTAGAAAGGCACATCGCCCCAGCGCCAGTTGTCGATATAAACTTTCATTGCTACAAAAGTTTCAGTTTTCGAGTTTGGAGCTACGCCATGTTCCTGCCGATAGCCATTCAGCACCTTATCATCTCTTTGACCCGAAATATATTGTCCGCGCACTACCTGTTTTACAATGTCGTTGCCTTTAATAGGGCGTAAAGCCTGCAGCACTTTTACGGTTTCGTTACGTATGGCGTCCGAATCGAAAACCACCGGAGGCTCCATGGCGATTACAGCGAGCACCTGCAAAAGGTGATTTTGGATCATATCGCGCATAGCTCCTGAAGTGTCGTAGTAACCGCCGCGATTGCCAACACCAATCCGTTCGGCAGCAGTAATTTCAACTCTGTCAACATATTTCCGATTCCAGATTGGTTCGAAAAAACCATTCGAAAATCGGGTAACCATAATGTTTTGCACAGTTTCTTTCCCCAGATAATGGTCGATGCGGTAAATCTGATGTTCGGCAAAACCTGCATGCAATTTTTTATCGAGGTCGATTGCCGATTCATAACTGTAGCCAAATGGTTTTTCCACAATAATACGTTTCCAACCGTTTTCTTCTATGTTCAATCCATGCTCAACAAGATGTGAAGCTACAACATCATACAAAAAGGGCGGAATTGAAAAGTAAAATACTATATTTTGAGGAATGTCCTTTTCGCTCGAAATTTGTTCAATATATTGTTTTAGTGTGCCAAAATCTTCAACCGATTGATTGTTTACTTTCTTGTAATAAATTGTTTGTAAAAAAGTTTCAGTTTTATCGGGAAATGCAGTGGTATTGTTTTTGGCAAATTCATACAGACTATCTCTTACATCGTTTCTATACGTAGCTTCGTTTTTATCCTGGCTTCCTGCTCCTACAACTGCGAAATTATCAGGCAGTAAATTATCTAAATAGAGTTGAAAAATTGCCGGAAGTAATTTCCTGCGCGCTAAATCACCATTAGAGCCAAAAATTACCAGTATCTGGTTGTCGATGTTATTCTTTTTCATTATACCTGAATTGATTTTTTTGCAAAAATACAAATTTAAGCATACTTATTTACATAGTTAAAAACGATTGGTTTATCGAAAATGTTTATGTTTGACGAACGTAATTTCTAAAACCATTTTTTTCTTCTGAAAAACCATAACATGAAAATTGTAATTATTATCATCACCGCCCACATGGCAAAATATCCGAACGTCCATGTAAGTTCAGGAATATACTCAAAATTGGTTCCGTAAACTCCTACGATAAAAGTTAGCGGTATAAAAATAACCGAAATTATGGTCAATGTTCGCATAATATCGTTTAGGCGCGAACTTATCAGTGTGTGATATATGTTAAGTTGGTCGTAAACTATTTCGCGGTAACTGTCCGAAAGTTCGGATGCTTCATTGATATTATCCTGCAACTCGCGATAATGGATATGATTTTCATCTTTGATAAATTCCGAATCGGACTTAACCAGTGCGATTATCATTTCTTTAGCGGGTTTAGTGTTTTTCCGAAGAAAATTCAGTTCATGTTTGAAGTGATTGATTTCGTCGAGCATCGATTTTTTTGGCTCGATGGTCAGATTCTCTTCCAGTGTTTCAATATTTTCGCCTAATTGCCCGGTAATGTAAATGTAGTTATCAATTACCACATCGAGCAAGGCAAAACACAAATAATCGGGTCCTGATATTCTGATTTTTGTTTTATGCTTCCGTATGCGTTCACGCACAGGTTCGAAAATTTTTCCTTCCTGTTCCTGAAATGTTATCAATGTATTTTTCTGAAGTATTAAACTCAAATTTTCAGATGTAAGTTGATTTGTGTTTTCATTAAGTTGAAGTATTTTTATGGTGATAAAAAGACCATCATCGTATTCCTGAACTTTAGGACGAAGTTCTGGATTCATAATATCGGAAAGAATATTGTTTGGGATTTTGAGCGTACCGGCAATTTCTACCATTTTGTCAACATCGTGTAATCCATCGATATTTATCCAGCTTATGGTTTTACTTTTTAGAAGTGGCGAAAGGCTTTCCAACGATTTCGGACTAAATTCCTGTAAGTTTTCCAGATTAAAATCCATAACTTTAATGCTGATGTTATCAGATTTTTTTTGACCCCGAAAAACAATGGCATAAGGAGAAAGCCCTATTTCTTCTCTTTTCTTTTTTGTGAAACGTGACATAGAGTGATTTTCTATTTATCCAATCATAATTTATTCTCAATAACTCAGCAATGCCAAAAGAAATATATACCTAAAAATCAGGAAATAAATAATATAATTTATTTAAAATTTTCACAAAGATAACTAGCAAAGGTATGAATTAATCGAACGATTACAAAAATTGAGGTTAAATTCTTAAATTACTTTTTTCCGAGTGATATGTGCTCATTGTAGTATGTTTTTTCGAAGTAGGGTAAACAGGTAAATTTAGCTTCAAAACAAGAAGCAGAAAAAAACAATTATTCTTTAGTGATTACAATAGCTGCATATTCACCAAATATGCTCATAAATTTACTGTATTTGTCTTCAAATGCACTTAACTTTTTCAATATTTTTTCTCCACCTAACTTTTCATGAATATACAAATCCATGAAATATTTATTTGTACTTCTCCAGGCAAAGAATTCAATTTTATCACCGAAAGAGAACGTATTTTTAAACCATCGCGGACTGTGTGCATAAAAATACAAACTTTGTCTTGATTTTATCAATCGAACCATTATTTTTGAAATATAATGCCGGGTTATTCTGTAAATCTGAACGATGTTTAAGAATATATTCATCATCCAGCTATGGTAAAACCAACAATAAATAATCACAATTTTTGAAATAGGTTTAGCTACCCGATACATTTCATTCACAGCTAAAGCTTGTTCATTCTTTGGAATATGATATAAGGTATGTTGACTTAATACTGCATCACAAATGTTGTCCTGAATTGGAATATTTGTTATATCACCACAAATATAAATTCCTTTTTTCCCGGCCTTTTCTAAATTATATTTAGCCCCAATTAACGCATTAACCGATATGTCAACACAAATTCTGTATTCATAACCATTAGAGAGATTGATATATTCCGGAAACCCGATAGTCCCCGAAGCAATATCTAATAAGTATTTCCCTTTTGCTGGTAAATATCTGCCAGCCTTGGTAAATGAATTGCGCATGTATTCTTCTGAAACTTTTCTGTAATCAACCCATTTTGCACTATCGGCGTAAACAGAAAAAGAATCCTGAATGTTGAAATTGACATTGTTGTAATAATCAAATACACGCTTTTTATCAAACGATAAATCATCTTTCTTTTGTAATCCGTTTTTGCCAATAAATATTGCGTATTGCTTATGCAATAAAATTATATCATTAAAAATTGGATAAAAATACTGAAGTGAATTATCAATCAGTCCCGATGTTAATTCACCAAAATTATCAAGTTCACCCGGAATTGAATATTTGATAAATTCGGACTTGTTGATTAAGATTAGGCTATTATATGTGAAGGGACAGCGTAGATGTTCGATAAAAATCATAAATTGAAATTTTGAAAAAAGCCATGCAGGTAAACGTTTTGAAATTTTTGCTTAATTAAAAATGTTATCCTCTCCTTCGTTCCAATAATATCATCATCATAAGCGCAGGTACAAGACGATCTTGTTGCCCCGGTTTTATAAAGCCAAGTTTCTCTACAGTAAATTTTCTGCCCCAAAATGACGGCATTTTACGAAGTCGTACAATTGGATTGCCATTAATATCACTTACCAAATAAGAAGGATGAAAAAGATAGCCCGATAGCAAAGCAAGACCCGGAATTTCGCCCAGTATGCCATCGAAAATCTTAGCCCAGGGATTTTCTTCGTGTAGAGTCATTTCATAATTGCTTTTATCATCATAAATTTCATAATGGGCTTTCCATAACGATGCCCAGCCTTTTCGTGCAATTCTGCCCAAAACATATCCCTTGGGTGTAGTAAAAGTATAAGTGGTGTTAAAATCGAGCCATTTATTGGCACGAATATCCAAAAGAAGTTGTGACCGGGTTTCGTTACTGAATACTTCGACATGCTCTTTCAGCCGGAACATTTTTTCGCGAACATAAGCTATAGTGTTTCCATTCGCATCTTTAGCAATAAAATCGTTACTCAGCGTTGTAATTCTGAATGTAAAATCTAAAGGAAAAGAAAGAACATCATTCATTTGTTATGTGTTAAAAGTATCAACAAAACATTCTAAGGTAAAAAAGTAAAAAAATCAGGAGTAATGAACAAATTATCAAAAACTATTTTACTCTAATTCTGATACCCGGACGAAGAAGTTTTCGTGTATTTATGCCGTTAATACGGCAAAGTGTTTTTACACTTGTGCCATGGCGGGCAGCTATTCGGCTAAGGGTGTCGCCCTTACGTACTTTGTAATACTTTGCCAGTTGCCTTTCCTGAAGTGCGCGTTGGTAGTAAAATGAATTTTTCTTGGTGATAAGATATGTGTCGTTGTGGGCAAGTCCGGTAGAAAAGTTAATAATATTTTCAGGGTTAATGGCATTACCAAGATATCGGATTTCGAAATGCAGATGCGCACCCGTTGATCGGCCGGTGTTTCCTCCTAAAGCTATGATTTGGCCACTTTTAACATCCTGATTTAATACAACTTTTATTTCTGATAAATGTGCATAAACTGTTTCTAATCCATTGTTATGACGCAGTACCAAATAATGTCCATAACCCATAGGTTCGTAATCAATAATACGAACTTTTCCCTCGAAAGCCGCCACTACTGTATCGCCGATATTCAGTTTTAAATCAGTTCCGAAATGATAACGGTAACGACGTGGTCCAAAACTTGATGTTATATGGCCGGGAACAGGAATGTGAAATCCTTTGCAGTTAATTCTTACCGAATCAGGCAAACTATCGATGGGTATTCTGTAAGGATTGAGTTTTTCGCTTGTCCAGATATTTCCGTAAATATCATCCGCAGGGTGATTTTCCATAAGGTCGTCCAACTTATCGTTAAACATTTCCCTGTAAATATTCAGGGTGTCCACAGGCAAGTTGGGAACTCTTTCAGAAACTTGAGAAGATGCTGAAGTAAATATAAAAATTAAAATTGCTGATAGGATGAATTGTCTGAAAATGGACATAAAATGCGAAAAACGTTTTAAAATGAAAAAAAACAGGAAACTACCTAATACTTATAATAAATCTTTTCTGATTTCTTCTGCTGAATATGTATATTCCAGGTTGGCAAGTTTATAATTAAAAATTTCTTCGTCCTTAAAGAATCTTTTAATTTCAACAGCTGCGGTTTCAGGCGAATCGGAAGTATGAATCACATTATGTTGAATACTGTTGCATAAATCACCTCTTATAGTGCCGAAAGCAGCTCTGCGTCCGTTAGTTTCGCCTGCCATATTACGCACTACTTCCACTGCATCTTTACCATAAATACAGCATACTACTACAGGTATCGACATCATGGATTCTTTAATTGCATTAAAGTATGGCTTCTCAGCTAAATGTGCGTAGTGTTCGTTTAGTAATTCATGTGTTAATTGCATCATTTTCATCCCGCATATCTGTAATCCTTTTTGTTCAAATCGTTTGATTATTTCACCAATAAGACCTCTTTGAATAGCACCCGGTTTTAAAATCACAAGTGTATGTTTCATATTTTGTATAAATATTTTAAGTTGATTTTTAAATAATTTCCAAAGATATAAAAATCTGAAATTCCTCAAAAACAACTTCGTTTTTTTTAACTTATTATCCCCCAATTTATTGTATTTGTTTTCAACTTTTTTAGTTGCACATCAAAAATACGGTTTTCAACTTTATTCAGCAAAGGGTCATCTTCGAGAATTTCAATGGCTGTTTTTCGGGCAATTTCAAGCATTTTCCCATCTACTGCAAGATTTGCTATTTTCAGTTCGAAAGGTAGTCCACTTTGCTGTGTTCCTTCAAGGTCGCCGGGTCCGCGCAGTTGGAGGTCAACTTCGGCTATTTCAAAACCATCGTTCGTACGAACCATCGTATCGAGCCGCTTACGCGTTTCGGAAGCCAGTTTAAATCCTGTAAGTAAAATGCAGTACGATTGTTCAGCACCACGACCAACACGTCCGCGTAACTGGTGCAATTGCGAAAGTCCGAACCTTTCGGCATTTTCTATTATCATTACCGAAGCATTCGGAACGTTTACACCTACTTCGATAACCGTAGTTGCAACCATAATTTGTGTTTCGCCCGATACGAATTTCTGCATTTGATAATCTTTTTCGGCAGATTTCATCTTTCCGTGTACTTTGCTGATTTTGTATTGCGGAAAAACTTCGAGCAGGTAATTATAACCGTTCTCCAAATCCTGAAGGTCTAATTTTTCAGATTCCTCGATAAGCGGATAAACTACATAAATCTGTCGCCCTGCATTTATTTGTTTTGCCATAAACTGCAACAAAGCCTGCCTTTTGTTCTGGTAATAATGAAAAGTTTGAACAGGTTTACGTCCGGGAGGAAGTTCATCTATTACCGATACTTTTAAATCACCGTACAATGTCATTGCTAATGTTCGCGGGATTGGGGTGGCGGTCATAACCAAAACATGTGGCGGCTCCGTGTTCTTTTTCCAGAGTTTGGCACGCTGTTCTACGCCAAAGCGGTGTTGTTCATCTATCACAACAAATCCGAGATTTTTAAAAACAACGGTTTCTTCAATCAGGGCATGCGTGCCTATCAATATGTTTAACTCACCGTTTCGCAGCATTTCATGCATCGATTGACGCACTTTGGGACGTGTAGAGCCGGTAAGCAGCGCTACTTTAACTCCAAGGTCGCCCAAAAACTGATAAATAGTATCGAAATGCTGATTGGCAAGAATTTCGGTGGGAGCCATAAGTGCAGCCTGATAGCCATTATCGATGGCAATAAGCATCGACATTAAAGCAACGAGCGTTTTTCCGCTTCCCACATCGCCCTGAAGTAACCGGTTCATTTGTTTCCCGCTTCCCATATCGGCACGAATTTCGCGAATTACCCGTTTTTGCGCTCCGGTAAGTTCAAATGGAAGATAATCTTTATAAAAACGATTGAAAAAATCGCCAACGATTTTGAAAACAAAACCATGAATATTCTGCTCGCGCCATTTTGTAAACCGCAGAATACTGAGCTGAATATAAAATAACTCTTCAAATTTCAGTCGCTGGCGGGCTTTGTTCAGCAAATCGGCATTTTTGGGGAAATGTATATTAACAAGCGAATCGGTGAGATTCATCAATGCATATCGTTGGAGTAAATATGAAGGCAGAGTTTCAGGAATACCGGATTTGAGATTCTGAATAACAGGAAAAATAATTTTTTGAACTGCTTTTGAATTCAAAAATCCTGTTTTCATCTTTTCGGTAGTGTTATAGTAAGGTTGAAGTCCTGCTTCGGTTGCCTGAGTTCCTGTTGAAAGCGGTTCAATATCAGGGTGTACAATATTAAATTTGCCATTAAAAAGCGTTGGTTTCCCGAAAATTACATAATCGGTCAGTATTTTATATTTTTCGATAATATACCTTAACCCTTTAAACCACACCAACTCTATGGTTTGTTTACCATCGGTGAAAACAGCCGTTAATCGCTGGCTGCGTCCTTCACCTGCTTTATCGAATTTCAGAATCTGTCCTTTCAGTTGCACGTAAGGCATTTCGCCTGTAATTTCGTGAATGTAGTAAAACCGACTTCGGTCAACATATTTGTAAGGATAATGCCGGAGTAAATCTTCTACAGAGCGAATGCCCAGTTCGGAGGCAAAAAGTGCAGCTTTCTTTGGTCCTACGCCCGGAAGATATTTTATGTCCTGCATCGAAAAATCCATTGTTGAATTGAGATGTTTAGTGATAAGAAAATAAGAAAATGAGAAAATGAGAAAAACAATATGCAAAGCATTTTAAACATCAATAATTGGATGTCTGATATTTTGCAAATTTACTATGTTTTGGGAATTAAAAAAGTGTTCGGTGGTGCAATAATTACTTTTGATTTTCTGCGTTCAGTTTTTTCATAAGTTACAGCGAAGATAATCATGATTAGAAAGTTATCTGTCTTGTCGGTTATGCTATTTAAATGAGCTCAAAGTCGCACTTGTCGCGTGGATTCAGAAGTGTAGGAATGTAATCACACCCTTCTGTATTATATTAAGATTTTTTTATAGGGATTAGAAATTACCTTACTACGGGTTTAAATTCCGATGCTTCGGAACCCATCATATGCAAGCTAAGTTAAGCCGAATTAAAGACTACATCCGAAAAGACTGGACATTTATTCAATTTTCTCTAAAAATATGTTTAACAACATAAAAATATTTTCGTTTTAGTAATTGTTTCATTAAAATAAATAAAATATATTTGCAGCGTGTGTCGAAAATATAATTACTGTTTACAAATGAAGGTACACAGTTGTTTCCATCGAAATCTATTATCTGAAAAAATAAGCTATGACATTTTTACCATTATTAACCCTTTCCGGCAAGCACAGCATGTACGGAAACTCAGTAAACCGACAGCAGTTTACTAAAGCCCACACGGGTTTTACCCCCCCCCCATTTAACATTATTTTACATTTTTAATTTTGCTTTGCACCGATTTTTACAGTGCAAAAACCACTTCGACAGCTGTTAAGCCCTAATGACAGTTGTTATTGCTATTTTACAACTGCAATAAAACACTTTCAGTGGTTGTTGTTACATTTCGCAACAACTGAATGAGTAAAGAACGAAAAACTTCAAAACGTCGAAGACTTTTGAACGTTTCTTGAACCATTACCATTGCTCACGGGCAATGGCATCGCATGAGGAAATAATCAAGATTTTAATAAACAAGACACCCACTATAAATCCCCCTATTTCTATTCATTATGAAAAAAACAATTCAAACACTCCTCGCGGGTACCTTATTGTTGACAGGCATACACGCCCAAAGCCTGAACACCCTTACCCGCGAAGGCAACGCTTACCGCGCGGGCGACCTGCTTGTAAAACAACAGGTGGAATTTAAAGACCCGGGCGCTGCCGGACGAAACATTACATGGGACTTCTCCATGTTGCAACCCATTAATGAAGATTACAAACTGCGGTATTTTCTGCCCGATTCGCTCCGTTTCCCGGACAAAATTTGCGGTTTGGAACACAACACCCGTTACTATTACAGGCAGCGAAACGATACGCTGATAACCACTGGTTTTGAAAATGCCACCACGATGATGCAATATACACAGCCCGAGTTACGGTTGAAGTATCCCTACAATTACGGCGACACGCTTTACAGTGCCTTTACCGGTGAGGGCGAGTACAGCCATACCTTTGCGCTGAATGTAAAAGGTTACACCCGCGTGATGGCCGATGCCGAAGGCGATTTGATGTTGCCGGGTTTCGAGAAAGTAAAGAAAGCCCTGCGCGTACGCACCCTTCGCCATTATACCGAAACAGGCAAGGATAGCACCGAAATGATACTCGACACCTACGCCTGGTATGCTGCCGGAGTGCGGTATCCTGTATTTGAAAGCATACGTACAAGTTTGGTGAAGAAGCTCCCCTCTTCAAACACTCTCTCTCCTCAAGGAGAGGGAGCAGGGGGTGAGGTTGATACTACCGTATTCACTACCTCTTTTTTCTATCCACCCACCTTGCAAAGCTCGCAATTGCAAACCGAACAGCCCGAAATACCCGATAACAACACTGTACCCGAAATAGAAAAAGTCTTTACTGAAGCCAATTACCAACCCAACCCCGTGGTTACCGACCTGAACATTAGCTTCAAGCTCACAAGGCAGGCAACAGTATGGTTTACCTTGCACACCAACGCAGGCATACCCGTGTGCCAGACTGCACCCCGAAACCTACCCGAAGGTTACAATAACACATCCATCAATATGAGTTACCTTATTACCGGCACTTATACACTGTATGTGCATGTGGATGATATGGTGATGAGACAAGTGGTGGTAAAAAATTAATAACTAATTAAATATATTTTTTATGAAAAAATTAAATAACATAATTATTTTATTGATTTTATTAATTAATACATATCATTTTTTGTATTCACAAAACACTGTAAATTATGATAATGTGCAGAGAAATTTTCCTCCATCACCAAATGTAAATTCCTTGTTACAATTTGCTGATTATCCTGTTTCGTATTATACAGGCTTACCAAACATAAATATTCCTATTTATAATTTAAAAGTAGATTATTTTGAATTACCAATAACTTTAAATTACCATAGTTCAGGTTTTCGTCCATCACAGGAAGCATCATGGGTCGGATTAGGGTGGGCATTAAATGTTAATTGTGCAATATCGAGATCAGTTAAAGGTATTGACGATTTTGCAAATAATGGTAATGGGAGTGTGGGCTCAATTAGTAAAGGTTACTACTATTCACCGGAAATAAATTCATATACGAACGGAAATTACGATTCAAATCATTATAACTTGAGTAGTTTTAAACTAATAGCAGAACAAGAACCGGATATTTTTTCTTTTTGTTTGCCAAATTTTACTGGAAAATTTTTACTTGATAAAAAAAATGGACCAATTCTTTTTGATAAAACGACAAATTTAAAAATCGAAGTTGTACAAAACAGCATTTCAACTGATAATACATTTGTTGTTACAGATACAAAAGGAACGAAATATATCTTTGATAAAAAAGAAATGACACAAACTATAAGCAATAATAGAAGACTTGTTAATAATGAATATCAAACTTATTCTTACTTGTATTTTCTTTATCAAGATGATAATTCCTATCAAAATTTTGTTTCTACATGGCTTTTAACTAAGATAATTTTAGAGAATAAAAAAGAAATTAATTTTATCTATACCGAAGAAACCTATATTTCACCAGGATATGAATCTTGTATTAAATACAATCAAATACCTGGTGATTTTAGTGGGTCATCTTGTATGACAGAGATTTTACCGTCTGCTCAACAAAAACTTTATTCAAGTAATATGGAGGTTATTAGCTGCTATCGATTAAACTCTATTAACTGGGATATGGGAAGTATAGAATTTTTCGCTTCAAAAAGAGAAGACTTGAAATCTTTAGATGCACCGAAAAAACTTGATAAAATTATAGTTAAAAATTTAACAGGAAGTATTATAAAACAGTTTGATTTTTATTATGATTATTTTGAAAATCAAACCAACACAACAAGTTCAAAAGATTATTTATATAAAAGGTTAAAACTTAACTCGCTTAATGAGTTGGGTGTTGGTAATTATTCTTTTTCTTATATTGAAGGTGATTTCCCTGCTAAAAACACAAATGCTATTGATTATTGGGGATTTTATAATGGTAAAGAATACGGGGATAATTATTATACACAAGCATATAATGGTTTACAATTACTTTCTGGGGCATTAAAAACCAGCGATGAAACAAAAATGAAATATGGAGTATTGAAGAAAATTAAATATCCAACCGGAGGTAATGTTCAGTTTGATTTTGAAATTAATGAGGTTAATTATTCCGGAACGAAATATATTTTAGGTTCTGATATTACGGTTAATTTTGTAGGTGGACTGCGAATCAAACAAATTAAGAATGAAGATAGTAATGGTATTATTAAATTAAGAAATTTTAAATACTTTGGAGGAAAGGTAATAAAACCATTGATTTGTTCTTACATTAAAGAAATTCATGCAAATGGATGTAATTGTACTGCAAATTATAATTTGTTTGTACAAACATCAAATTCTCAAATACCTTTAACATCTTTAAGTTATGGAAATATTGTAGGCTATAATGAAGTTGAAGAGTCAACACAAATTAATAATAAAATTTCTTTCATCAATTATACTTATTTTAATAACATTGAGGATGATGAAGAAGATGGTACAAGTATTTTTCCATTTGGTAGCTCAACAATTAATTATTACAATGGACTGCCTGTTGAAATAAAATGGGGATATAAAAATACTGATGATGGTACAAAATATTTTACAAAAAAAATTGAATACAGTTATAATAGTTATTACATAAAATCAATTTATGCATTCCATACGGTATTAAATAGCGAATATCTATTTCTTCACTCCTTTCAGAATGAAGGATTCTGTGGCTGGGTAGATAGCCCTCCTTTAGGATATAGTTATCGTTTCGAATGGATAAAAAAAGAGACTGAAAAAATTATTACTTCTAATACTACTGAAGGTGTTATAAACTTTAACAGTTCAAATAGTTTAACAGAAACTATTTCTTATACTAATTTTGACAACTTAAACTCAAAGGCAAAAACTATTTCTTCTGATTTAGTATCTTGTTACTATTACCCTCAAGATTACCCGAATGATGCAATTTGTGTTAATATGAAGGATAATTATAAAATTGAATCGATAATTGAAAAATTAACATTCAATAAGGGAAAAATAATTTCTGGCGAGAAAATGAAATTTCGTTATGATACTAATTGTCAAATGTATGTTCCAGATATTTCTTATGTACTTAGTTTGCCCAATGACTTCATTTTAACTCTTAATAATTACAAAAATTATTTTCACCCAAAAATACATTATGAATTATATAATTCAAAAGGAAAATCTATACAAATAAAAATAGATGAAGATAATATTGTTTTTATTTGGAGTTACAATTCAAACTACCCCATTTTTGAAATTAAAAATGCAATTTACTCACAGGTAGAAGCTATTTTAACTCCAGGTTTTATTTCTAATCTAAATTCTACCTATCCCACCGATGCCGTGATTCAATCAGCAGGTCAAAGTTTGAGAAGCGCCCTACCCAACGCCCTCGTTACCACTTACACCTACAAACCCCTGATCGGCATGTCCTCCCAAACCGACCCGCGTGGTGTAACTACCTATTACGAGTACGACGGCTTTAACCGGTTAAAGTATATCAGGGATAAAGACAACAAAATTCTCCAGAGTTTCGATTACAATTACAAACAACAATAACCATGGAAGAAGTATGAAACGAATCATAAATATAATAACCCTGTTGGTTCTGGCTACCGGTTTACCGGCGCAGACAACTACCGAAAACTATATTGTTACCAAAACCTACACGCAAGCTGATAATTCCACAGCCATCACGCAAATACAATATTACGATGGCTTGGGACGTCCCATTGAAACCGTTATGAAAGCCTTTACCCCGCTGGGAAAAGACTTGGTGAGCACAACAGTTTACGATGGCGTGGGGCGCGAGTGGCAGCAATGGCTGCCTGCTCCCTCTGCCAACTCCGATGGCTCGTTTGTAAATGTTGAGAGTTTTAAAAACACCCAGAAAAGCGCTTACGGCAACGACAACCGTCCTTTCGCTCAAACCAACTACGAAGCATCGCCTCTCAACCGTGTGCTGGGCGCCAACAAACCCGGCGATGCATGGGCTACTCACCCGAGTACAGTGCAATACGGCACAAACACATCTGCCATTCCCTACTTTTATGTGGACAATACCACTAAAAAATTAAAGCGCGGGACAAATTATGCCGCCAACACTTTATACGAAACCGTAACCGCCGATGAGGATGGAAAACAATCCACTGAGTACAAAGACAAGCTGGGGCAGGTAGTGCTCAAATGCAATGCCACCGATGTGTTCACTGCTTTTGTGTATAACGATTTGGGACAGCTGAGCTATGTAATTCCGCCCAAAGCTTACGATGTTTTGAAAAATGCTGCAATCGAGAGTACTATTGAAGACGACAACGATAACCTGAAAAAATACGGCTACCTCTATAAATACGACGAGCGAGGAAACTGCGTGATGAAACGTCTGCCCGGCTGCGACAGTATATTGATGGTATATGACAAAGCCGACCGATTGGTACTCAGCCAGGATGGAAACCAACGGGCAAAAACACAAAAACAGTGGACGGTTACAAAGTACGATGCGCTTGGTAGAGTGGTTTATACGGGCACTTTAAACCGAAACCAATCGCGCACGGAGTTAAAAGCAATTCTCGATCCGCTGATAATAACCGAAAGCTATAATGGCTCGGGTACTTTTGCCAACACCGGATATACTTGTAATTACTTTGTGGGTGAAATTACCCCCATATTAGTAAATTACTACGACGATTATAGTTTTCTGAATCTCCCCTTTTATGCTTCCATAAAAACTGCCCTTACTTATACAGCCCGTACGGGTTATGGCGAGCAATACACACCCCCTTCGGGAGGCAGGGGGGCTACAGGTCTGCTTACCGGCACGCGGGTATATATGCTGAACAATAATACGAAACACATTACCACAGCCCTGTATTACGACGATAAGGGGCGCGTGGTGCAAAGCCGTGTGAAAAACTATTTAGATACGTACGATCATACTTACAATGCTTATACATTCGATGGCAGGATAGACTCAACTTATATTGATCATACCGGCAATTTTCCCGAAAAATACACCTACAAATATGACACTTCGGGCAGGTTAACCGAAACCTGGCATAAATACAGCGTATTGCCGGCGGTGCAAATAGCAAAAAACAGCTACGATGAACTTTGCAGGCTCACCACCAAAAAACGTCATGGTGAAACAGACACCGAACTTTTTGAATACAACATTCAAGGCTGGCTCACTAAAATAATAAGCGGTACAAGCAACAATTTTGAACAAAATCTATATTACAATACAGGTTTACCAACAGGAAGCACTGCTTGTTACAATGGAAATATTGCTTCAACTACTTGGAAGTATATTGGCGTTACAAAGGGATATAAGTATTATTATGATAATCTGAACCGATTGAGCAATGCAATACACAACGACAACACGGGCGAATACAACGAATACTTTGGTTATGATAAAATGGGTAATATTGATTATCTTGAAAGAGCAGGAAGTAATGGCACAATCGATTATCTGAACTTCACCTACAATGGCAACCAGATAACAGCCATAATGGACGACTATACATCGCAAAACTCATACGCCATTAAAGAATACCAGGACAAAGCAGGAGATTCTCAAAACGAGATGGCTTATGACGAAAATGGCAATCTAAAAAAAGATTTAGACCGAGATATAGTTACAATCCGCTACAATTTACTAAATTTGCCGGATACAATTCAGTTTAAAAACGGCAATGTAATCATCAACCATTATTCTGCCGACGGGCAGAAGCAGCGCACCGATAACTACACACGGCTTACAGCCATTACGCCCGTAGGCGAAAATACGGTAGTAAATCCGGAGAATGGCTATAACGATGCGATATACAGTTATACCGGCACGGCATATATAGGTAGTTTTGAGTATAATATCTACAAAACCAAATATCAGGGTTATGGTGGCGTATGGTATTATTCAGATGTATTTAACCCGGGAAAAATATATACACCCGAAGGCTATATTGATTATCTAAGCAGTAGTATAGTAAGCACCGGTGTACGATACAACTACTACCGCAAAGACCACCTTGGCAACATACGCGAAGTATGGAATGGCGTACGAAAAAACTACAGTGGTGTAGTAAAAGAACTTGCCTCCACCCGCCAGCGCACGCAGTACTACCCCAGCGGTTTACCATGGGCAGAAAGCACAGGCGCTTCGGTGCAAAAGCACAAGTACAATGGCAAGGAGTTTGTGGAGATGCATGGCTTGGACGAGTACGACTCCGAAGCACGCTGGTTTTATCCGGCAATTATGCGTACAACAACAATGGATCCGCATGCCGAAAATTATTATAGTATTTCACCGTATACGTGGTGTGGGAATAATTCGGTGAATATGATTGATCCGGATGGAATGGATGTTGTTTCAATCGAAGGAGGTTATCGAATTACTGGTGACGATATTTATAATTATCTAGGTTATCTTAAAATTATGGATAGAGGCGAAGGTGATAAAGATAATTTAATGAAATCACTTCAAGATGCTTCTGAGAAAAATAATAATAGGGGTGGAAAGATAGATAATACTTTAGAAGAGTATAATGTTTGGCATTTTAAATCACAAGGTACAATAAGTCAAATGCCGAAAAATATTGAATTTGAATTTTGGCTTGATGAAGAAACTGATAATTATGGAATTAAAGCATTACAAGCAATAACAGCTACATTATATTCTTTTATTAACTCACCAGCAATATTATTCACTGGCAAATCTTATGCTGGAATACCTATAACAAATTGGGAAGATAGAGTACTACCTTTAGTTGATGTAACAACATTAGGACTGACTAAAGGGACTACTCTTTTACGTCCAATTATTAAAAATAAGGGTGGTCTTCAAGGTTACAACAAGTTTTTAAAAGCAACGAAAGGTAAATTCAAAGGTTCAAATTGGCAAGAACAAGCAAGTGACGCTTATAAAAAGAATAATTATTTACTTAGAACAATAACTGACTTTAGTAAAGCTAAAACAGGTCTTGATTTAATTTCTAATACGAATTTTAATACTAAGGAGGACTAAGTATGGGATACTCATTTATTGAATTTATTGGTGCTATAATACGCTGGCTAATAAAGGGCTGTAAAACAAGTTTAAAAGACGAGATTAATGGAACACTTGATCCAACATGGGGTAAATCATATGACTTTGAGAATTTGATAATTGGATTATTAGTAAGTTCGTTATTTATAATTCTAATTTTAGGCTTAATTAGTTTTAATATTTTATAATAATGCTTATCTCATAAGTGACCTGTACTTTCGGATGTAACTTAATAAAATGAGCAAAAGGTCGCGTACGTTGGGGGGGGCCGAGGCTTCGGGATTCAATCCCACCCTTCTGTAATATACCCCGAAAGCTTTCGGGGTTATAACCTACCAGTGGCAGGCAGGTCCGCTTTGCAACATTTGTAATTAAAATGTCTGCAACCAGATAACACCATATTAGACAACTTTGCATCTCAAAATTCATACGTCATTAAAGAATACCAGGACAAAGCAGGAGATTCTCAAAACGAGATGGCTTATGACGAAAATGGCAATCTAAAAAAAGATTTAGACCGAGATATAGTTACAATCCGCTACAATTTACTAAATTTGCCGGATACAATTCAGTTTAAAAACGGCAATGTAATCATCAACCATTATTCTGCCGACGGGCAGAAGCAGCGCACCGATAACTACACACGGCTTACAGCCATTACGCCCGTAGGCGAAAATACGGTAGTAAATCCGGAGAATGGCTATAACGATGCGATATACAGTTATACCGGCACGGCATATATAGGTAGTTTTGAGTATAATATCTACAAAACCAAATATCAGGGTTATGGTGGCGTATGGTATTATTCAGATGTATTTAACCCGGGAAAAATATATACACCCGAAGGCTATATTGATTATCTAAGCAGTAGTATAGTAAGCACCGGTGTACGATACAACTACTACCGTAAAGACCATTTAGGAAATATAAGGGAAGTATGGAACGGCATACGAAAAAACTATCTCGGGCAGGTAAAAGAACTTGCCTCCACCCGCCAGCGCACCCAGTACTACCCCAGCGGTTTACCCTGGGCAGAAAGCTTTGGCGCAGCGGTGCAGAAGAATAAATTTAATGGTTGTGAATTTATTGAAATGCATGGGTTAGATGTTACGGATTTAGGGAACAGGGGCGTTCATAATGCAACAAATCGCTTTACATCAATTGACAGATTTGCAGAAAAATTCCCTTGGCAATCGCCTTATGTACATGCAGGGAATAATCCGGTGAATTATGTGGATGTAAATGGGGACAGTATTTCTGTTGAACACTTATCTCCTGAAGAAAGAGAACTTTACAATTCAAATATTGAACTTCTATCAAAAAATAAATTCTTCAAAACGTATTATGATATTTTAAGTTCATCATCCACAATTTATTATATTCAAGCAGGAAATGGTTTAGGTGGTTCAGGTTCATATTCAAATAATGTTGTTTCTGCAGAACTAGATGTTCCATTAGTGCTTGCACAGGAATTATTCCATGCATTTCAATCAGAATTACGGTTTTATGATAAATTTGACTTGTCAGTTAGAGAAGCAGAAGGTGATTTAGTAACGACAATGATGTTTTATTCTAAAGACACACCTGATGAGGTTACAAATAAGGGATTCATATCAACATCTGATTGGGATCAAGGAATAGGTTCCAAAAAATACATAGATAATAGAGGAAACTTTAATAAAAATGTTTTAACAAATCCTTTTGATGTTGATTTTAATAATGCTGTAAATTCAAGAATTCAATTTTATAAAAATAGAAGCACAACAGAGAATGTTAACTCTCCAAAAAGCTATGTAATACAAAATTCCGGAAAAAGTGCTCAAGCAATTAAACACATTGTTAAATTAATCTACAGAATCAATTAAATATGAGGAAGTTATTATATGTCCTATTGTTAATATTTAATGCAAATATTCTAAATTTGCAATCTTCTGATTTTGAAACAAATAGCAATAAAAAAGTTGAAATTACAATAAATACAACAGTTGATTCTGTTCTCAATAAAGAAATATGTCTTATTCAAAAAAAACCGATAACAATTTTTTTTGAATTAAGAATTGATTCATTGGGTGTAATTCACAGCGCACATATTGTTAAAACTGAAAACCTAAAACCAAATTTTGATATAATTTTTAAAATATGCAAGGGTTTAGAAAATTCTGTAAAAGCTAAACACCTATATGACCATTGGAAAAGATATGTTGATAAAAAAATATTTCTTGATGAAATTAATTGTATGAGAATAACATATAAATATGTTGGTAATATTAAAAATTGATTTTAAAGGATACCTAAATTATCCCGTACTGTCGGATATGTTAATTTAAAAAAGCAAATAGTCGCGCTTGTCGGGTGGGATTTCCATAATCCCACCCTTTTGTATTATTAGGAACTGTGTTCCGATTAATGCTGCAATTGTAAATAAAAAATATTTTTAACTTTGTAACAAAATAAATTTAGAGCAGTAGCATTTAGCGGATTAAAAATCCTTACAATACATTACGACGGGATTGATAAATCCCGTCAGACGTATGCGAAGTTTTGCCTGATTAAAGAATATATCCGAAAGGACAGAGAGGGAATGGATTATTGGAGTACTAATGACCCAGAAGAGATTAAAAGATTTTTGAATTCTGTACAAAATGGTTCTGCGTATTATGATGCTAAAGGTTGGACACATGTTTCGGATAAAGAGTTTACATCAAAACTTACATACAATGATAAAACATTTACATTTTATACGAGTTTTTCATATTATGATGAAAAAGGAGAATTGACATGTAAAGGAGTTTCATTTTCAAATACAATGAAATATTTAGATGAAAGACCAAGTAGTCTTTTTGAAAAATGGAGTAATTCAAATAATTTTTTCGCTAAATATTCATATAATACAATTAATGATTTATTTGTCACACTACAACCTTTAGCAGAGCTTTTTGTTGGAAGCATTCGCAAAAATGAGTTTACAGGGGGTAAAGCATATATGAATATCGATGGCACAACAAATTATAAAGCAATTGAGAGTGCAGCAAGTGCATTATCTAATTTATTGCCTGTAACAAATGCGCCAAAAGGTCTTGGTACATTAAAAAAATTAAATGCAACTCAATTCTAGCACTTAACTAAAGGTACACTAAGTAGACTCAAGCCAGGCACAAGAGGCTTTCTTAACAAAACATTATATAATCAATATTTCATAAAGTTATGGAATAATAAAGTTCCGACAGGTAGTTTTATATTCTCTGGTATTGATTATTACTCAATTTTAAATGGTTATTAATGAGAACAATAATAACTTTTATTGGAGCTTTTATTAGGTACTATTACTTTATAAGTACTAAGAAACCAAAATCATTAGATTATGTTTTTGGTGATAAAGATAATTTAAATAATGTAGATCAACATATTCCTAACTTTATAATTGGTTTATTGGTAATTTCACCTATAATACTTTTATTTGCATATATAGTATATTCTTTTTTTCACTGATTTTACCCCGTCCCAACGGTTCTTTAGATAGATGAGCAAATAGACGCACACGTCGGGTGGGATTTTTGTAATTCCACCCTACAGTACTATATCGCGATTTTTATCGGGATTGCATTTTGCTAAAAATTAAAAAAAAGATATCTTTGCCAACGCACCCAGTACTACCCCAGCGGTTTACCCTGGGCAGAAAGCTTTGGCGCGGCGGTGCAGAAGCACAAGTACAACGGCAAGGAGTTTATCGAAATGCACGGCTTGGATGAGTACGATAGTGATGCACGCTGGTATTACCCTGCCATTATGCGCACCACTACCATAGACCCGCTGGCGGATAAGTATTACAGCATTAGCCCGTATGCGTGGTGTTTAGGAAATCCTATAAATAGGATTGATCCAGATGGAAGAGTTGCTCCACTTATAATAATGCTCGGTAAAGGAGCAATTGGGGCGTTGATTGATGCAAGTTCTCAAGTTTTAGTCTCTATGGCAAATGGCAAAACATTTAATGAATCAATGTCAAATATTGATTATACGAGCGTTGGGGCTTCTTTTGTAACTAGTGCCCTTACAATGCCAGGAATGTCGACAACAGTAAAAGTTGCAACTACGGCTGAAGTAGTAACAACAGATGCTCTTGTAGATATTAATAATCAAGGTGTAGTGACTTCAGAGATTATAGGTGGTGAAAAGTCGACAACTAGCACAGTGGTTGATGTTGTAGGTTCAATTACTCCTAGTATGGGAGTTGATAATCTAACAAAAAACTTTAACAAAGCAGTTTCATCAGATTTAAGTTCAACAACTGCATCTATACTAACAACAGGGACAAAATCTTCTTTGAAGCAAGCCCAATCTACAGTTAATAGTTCCATTTTCCAAACCACAGCAAATTCTGTAGCGGATTTTACAATAGGTATAGTAAGCGGACAAGTGAATGAGAGCGTAAATAGTAATAACTCAAGTAGTATTAAGAATAGTAATCCGGCTTCGACAACAACTAACACTACATCCAGCAGCAAACCTTCACCGTTAAAATTGGAAGAAAAAAAGAATAATTTTCTATTGTACTAATTCTTTGAATTATTGACAATTAAGCATAAAAATAAATGAGAACACTAAAATCAAAAAGAGATATTAAAACAATTATGATAGTATCAATTATTATGCTGGTAATACTTGGAATTAATGGTTGGAAAAATATGTTTTTTTTAAATAAGAATCCCTTAAAAGCCAAAGCGGTTATAACAAAAATTTATACCGTTCGTTATTCAGATTATTACAAATATACATTTAAAATAAAAAATAAAATATATTTAGGAAATGGTCGCTATAATAATGCTTTATCAGTAGGTGATACAATAATTATTATCTATGAGAAGACTAATCCCAAAAACAACAAACCATTACTTAAGGCAGAGTAATTTATTAAATTTACGTAATAATAACCCCTGTTAAGCATAGTGTATTGGTATGTGCGATTAGTTCAGCGTAAGCTCTGCTTACGTTACAGTTTAAAGGAAAGCCCCGATACAATTCAGTTTAAAAACCGGCAACGTAATCATCAACCTTTATTCTGCCGGCGGGCAGAAGCACAACCCCTAACCCCTAAAGGGGAATTTTAAGAGCAGCAGTGGGTTTGCTCCCCTTTAGGGGTTGGGGGTAGCGGTTTACCCTGGGCAGAAAGCTTTGGCGCAGCGGTGCAGAAGCACAAGTACAACGGCAAGGAGTTTGTGGAAATGCATGGGTATGATACGTATGATATTGTTTGGCGACAGTATTATCCGGCAATCGGGAGATTCCAAACTCCTGACCCGGAAATTGAACAAGCTTATAACGAGAGTCCGTATGCTATGTGTGATAATAACATGGTTAATAGGACTGATCCGGATGGAAGGTTTTGGAATTATGTAGCTGGAGGTATTGTAGGCGGATTAATGGAAATAGGTACCCAAGTAGTTGCGAATGCCGTAACAGGAGGCGACGTAACAAATATTAACTGGAAAAAAGTAGGGGTTAGTACAGCCGAAGGAGCTTTGACAAGTGGTGGAAGTGTGGCTTTAAAAATTAGCGCAACAGTAGGAGCAGCCTTTGCACAAAGTGCACTTGATGGCAATAAAGGGTTAAAAGATATTGCAATAGGAACCGCAGTTAACTTAGGTGCTGGCGCAATAGGGAGTGGAGCTTCTAAATTAACAAAAGGCGTTGGTGAGAAAGGACTGGAAAAAGTCGCCAACAAAATGGTTGGTAGTAAAACAGCAATTACAAAATCTGTCCAAAATATAACAAATACAAGTACGAAAACGGCAAGAGGAGTTGCAAAGACTATCCAAAATGCCGAAAAAGAAGCGGCAAAAGAGGTGAAGAAGAGTGTACAGACAACAACAAAAACAGTTACCACCGGACTTGTGAATGGTGTTTATGATAAAAACAAAACCAATTATTAAAATTAATTATGAAAAGAGCTCGGACTATCTTCTTTGTAATTTTATGTGTTGGAACATTAATTTATGGGCTATACAGTACAATTGTTTCTGATTTTTTATTAAAGAATAATCCAACATGCATAAAAGCGGTTATTTTTGATAGATTAACTGGAAAAACTTCTTACCCTGTTTATCCATATTCTTTCACATTTCACGCGATGGAATATACAGGATTAGCACAAGAAAATGGGAAAGAAAAATTAAAAATAGGTGATACTATTTGTGTTGTTTTCTACAAAGTTTATCCCTCAATCAATAAGCCGTTATCTTATTTTGACAATGGAGAAATAAAATGTAACTGCAAGTAATGCCCCTGCTCCCGCGCGATTGTATCGCGTGGGAGAATAAGGTTTAGAGTTTAAAAAAAACGACAACGTAATCATCAACAAGTATTCTGCCGACGGGCAGGAAGAAAACCCCTAACCCCTGAAGGGGAATTTTTAGAGCAGCAGTGTATTTGCTTCCCTTTAGGGGTTGGGGTAGTATTTTACCTTGTACTAAAAGCTTTGGCGCAGCGGTGCAGAAGCACAAGTACAACGGTAAAGAGTTTATAGAAATGCACGGGCTGGATGAGTACGACAGTGAAGCCCGCTGGTATTACCCTGCCATTATGCGTACCACTACCATAGACCCGATGGCGGAAAAGTATTATAGCATTAGCCCGTATGCATGGTGTGGGAATAATCCGGTGAGATATGTTGATCCTTTCGGTATGTCGAGTGAAGATGCAAATGAAGACAAATGGGGTTATGGTAAAAAAGATATGTGGGGTCGTAATACTCATGATTCATTTACCCATGTTTATATTCCACCAATGAATAGACCCGGAGGTATATCCGCCACAGGTTATGGAGATTCAAGATATGGTTATTTTAGTCAAACTCTAACGGGATATTCAGCTAATTATTGGAGTGTTTCATGGGGTGGTTTTACCGGTTATCATTTTGAAGAATTTAGTCCAATTTATAAAACTGAATGGATTTGGTACTCGCAGGAAGAGAGGATGTATGGGATGCCTAAATTGGGAGGGGGAGAATTTATTTCTACGATAACAGGAAACATTAATTCATTTTTAACAAACACAAGCATTGAGCGAAAAATTGCAAATGGTATTACATGCCCAGTTTTAACGGGAAAAAGTCTGCTTATAAATCATTTAGCAAAAGAATTTATCGCTGGAGGTAATGCTGAAGAGCTGTTTGATGCAGCTGCAAGATTAAACAAAGTAACTAAACCATTTAAAGCAGTTGGAAGTGCATTAGGGGTCGTAAGTGTTGTTGAACATGGATTTAAATTAAAAGATGCTATTATAAGCCGTGATGCCAAGGGCATATGGATAAATGCAGCTAAATTAAGCTTAGATATTACATTTATGGCATTAAAATCTAATCCTGTGGTACTTGGAGCTTCAATAATATATAATACAGTAGATGGAATTACAGAAAATTATTAAATTAAAACAATATGGGGATTTTAAAATTTTATACATTTATTTATTATCAATTTATTCGATATTATGAGAAATGGCAAGCAATCATTGTGTTAACAGGGATGATTCTTATAAACATTTTATCAATTTTCATAATACTCACAACCACACTTGGACTTTCTAATAATGATTTTGTTATAACAAGAATAAAACATGATTATTTTTACGATAAATTTATATTAGGAGGAGGATGGGCTTTAACCACATTTTTATTTATTTATGGAGTTTATATTATCAATAAATCGAAGATTAAAAGCTTTATTGAGGAATTCCGAAATGAAGATATGAAAAAATTAAAAAGAAAAAGAATATATATGTATCTATACATATTCTTCACATTATGTTTTTTTATATTTTCATTTATTTATGTTGGACTAATAACTAAGTAGGCAGTCCTTGCGGATATTTTCAATAAATGAGCAAATTATGGCATATGGATAAATGCAGCTAAATTAGGCATTGAAATTACCCCCGCTGCCGCGCGATTGCATCGCGTGGCAAGTCTGTCCTGTCGGATATGTTAATTTAAATGAGCAAATAGTCTGGCTCGTCGGGTGGGATTTCTTTCAATCCCACCCTTTTGTATTATTAGGAACTGTGTTCCGATTAATGTTGCAATTGTAAATTAAAAAATATTTTTAAATTTGTAGAAAAATAAAATTAAAGCGGTAACTTAAGCGGATTAAAAAAATCCTTATAATACATTACGACGGGATTCTTGGCAAGCCAAGCGGCAGAGCCGAGCGAAAAATCCCGTCAAACATGTGCGAAGTTTTTAATGATTTTAGAATATATCCGACAGGACAGTGACGATGCGAAGTTTTGCTTATTTTTTGAATATATCCGACAGGACAGTGTTCGGTAGTACAATAATTATCAGCGTTCAGTTTTTTCATAAGTTACAGCGAAGATAATCATGATTAGAAACATATTACCGTTGCAAGGTTAGAAGGCTTTGTTTTTAATCCAAAAATTTATCATTAAAAAGTAAAATACCAATATTAACACCAAAATTCAATCGGCTTTTACCGGCGCTGTAATAGTTGAGGTACATGCCGGCAGTAACTTTTTGAAAAGTGAGTACAAGTGAACTTTCGACAATGAACTGCGAAGACCCGAAAGCCTTGGAATAATACGGTTTGTCAGTAACAGTCCGATTAAGCGTTTTGTAGGGTAAAAACCAATAAGCTTCGGTACGAACATGTAATTGATTCGTAAGATGATAGATTGGTTTAACACCCGCAGCAAAAAACTGATTGGCTCTGAAGGCAGGATTGTAAATGCTTATACTGTGTGGTGTAGGCTGAAACGCCGGAAGTTGAATAATACTGGCAGTGTATGTTTCAAGTAACTTACGGGTAGAAATTACTAATTCGCCGTAAGTACCTATGGTGAATTTCCTGTTCAGGGGAAAATATCTTTCGTATTTTCCGCGTATTTGCATCCAGTTATCAGTAGTTTCCGGATCGTTGAAACTATATTTCCGAATAGGTTCAGCTAAATCGAAGCTATGTACAAGTTGTAAAGATGCATTATACTGATAGCCCGATACCGGATACATTACATTATTCAGAGTTGAACCCAAGGCTCTTGTAAAAACACTTCCGAGCGATAAAATGCTTCTTCGGTCGGCAAAAGGGAAACCTACAGTATCAATTAATTGCGCATAATTATCAATCAGCACTCCGTAACCAAAACCGGTTTCCAATTTTCCGGTTTGCTTCAGCGGAACACCTGCCGATAGTTTTCCGTAAGCTTCGTACTGGTTGAAATTTGCCGTGCGATAATCGTTGAAAAACAGCCGGTTGCCTTCGTAATAGTCAAATTTGTGCAGCACAACTGCCAATTTCATGTACCAGTCATTGCTGGTAGGTGCTTCAATGCGTGTACCAAGTCCAAGTCCGTTATAATTTTTTCCAAATTGAGCATCAGCCCAGGCCGATTGAGCAAACTCGTTCAGATTTTGATAATTAACCCCAATGTAAGCCTGATTTGATATAGAAGATGAAATATTTCCTCCCAGCATTACTTTGATATGATCGCTCATTTTTACTTTCAGATACAGGTCGAAGTTTTTATTTTTTTCGTTGTAAACCGCGTGCGGCACAACCTCCAGAATTTTTCGGTCGGAAAAAAGTTTAAAATAAGCTGCTTTGAATTCTTCAAGCGTAAATTCTTCATTTTTATCGTGGAAAAATTGTTCTATATACCATTTTTTGGCGTTGTCGATTCCATCGATTGTAACTTTTTGAAATTTTAGTTCAGGAAATCTGTTTCTGAAAGCTTTTCTACGTTCGTTCAGTTCATTTTCAGGAACGCGACGAGTAATGCGTGATTTTATTTGTTCAATATATTTCATCGTAGAGTCGTAGCCAATGCGGTAAAGTTCATCAACTTTTGAAAAATCGAATCCCGGATATTTATCCAGATTAAAATCGAGCAACAAGCCTTCTTCCTTTGCTATCGAATAATCGACTTTGGTCATTACCATGTTCATAATTTGTTGTATCAGATCTGACTCGTCGGGTTTCTGAGGAGGATTGCTCACGTTACTGCCAATTATATAATCGGGTTTAAATTCGTCGCGCATCACGTTTACCGGAAAATTGTTATAAATTCCGCCATCAAAAAGCAGTTTCCCATCGATGCTGATAGGCTTGTAAACAAAGGGATAAGTCATCGAGGCTCTGATAGCATCGCCCAATACACCTTTACTGAAAACTATGGCTTCTTTTCCGTATATATCTGAAGCTACACACCTGAACGGAACAAAAAGCCTGTCGAAGTTTCCACCGGCTACTGTATTTGCCTGCGTGAAAATATTCACAAAAGCAAAATTCATCTGATGAGGTGAAATCAGATTGGTGGGTAAAAAAGTCGGCTTAATCAGTAATGAATCGAGTTTTTTTACATTCAGTGGAAACTCGATGAGTGATGGTTTGGGATCGGGAGTAAGAAAAAAATAGCGGTATTTTGGATCAATTTCGCCTATGGATAAATATCTGAATTCATCGGATTTTAAAATCTCAATCAATTCTTCGGGCGAATAGCCCATGGCATAGTAACCTCCTACGATTGCTCCCATCGAGGTTCCTGCAATATAGTCGATAGGTATATTGTTGTCTTCCAGAGCTTTGATAACGCCAATGTGTGCTATTCCTTTTGCTCCGCCACCACTCAGTACCAATCCTACTTTTTGGGAGTAAGCAACTGATGAAAATAAAACAGATAATAATATTAGACAAATTTTAAGTCGCATCGAATGAGTTTATTAAGCGTTGTAAAGTTAATGATTATCTTACGAAATTGAATCAAAAAAATTTAAATGCCTTAGAAATATCTTCAAGCGTTAAATCAGTTTAAACATATTCTATGAATTGATAAATCAAGTTACTTAACGCATTTTATTTGTTAATTTTGCGAACTATTGTTCTACAAAAATTGTTCCTGAACATTGATAAAATTTATAAGTTTTTAAAAAATTCAATAAAAACTACAACGCTAATATGAAATACCTGTTTTTTGTGTTTATGCTTCTGTTTATGCTGCTCATTTATGGTTACGTTACATTACGTGGCTGGCAAGCACTTCAACCGGCAGGAAATATAAAAGTATATTTTCTCGCTTTAACGGTAGTTTTATTTATTTCCATGTTTATTTCAATGATTTTTGGGAATAATATGCCACCTGCAATTACTAAAATTATTAGTTTCACGGCATTTACTTATTTGCTGTTTACAATTTATTTGCTTCTTTCTTTTTTATCAGTGGATATTGTCCGGATTGTAAATTCCATTTTTCATTTCGCACCCGCCGGAATGATTAAATTTCGCTATTACGCTTTTCTTGTAAGCACGGCTATAATATTTCTTGCCATGGTTTACGGTCATTATAAGTTTCGTAATCCCACGATTGTTCAACTTGATTTGACTGCCGAAAAACCAAGTCAAAACAAAGCATTACATATTGTGGCAGTAAGCGATTTGCATTTGGGAACTTCTATCGATAAAAATTTGCTACAGAAATATGTAAAACTCATCAATTCACGTAAAGCTGATATCGTACTTATAGCCGGCGATTTTTCTGACCGTGGCATCCGCCCGCTCATCAATCAGAATATGAAAGAAGAAATAAAGAAAATTAATGCGCCTCTTGGTGTTTTTGCTGTTATGGGGAATCACGATTTTTATGGCGAAAACCGCCATATTGCTGCAGATTATATGAGGGAGTGTGGAATAACCGTTTTGCGAGATACTGTAAATTTAATCAACAATGAATTTTATGTTGTCGGCAGAGATGATGTTTCGAACGCGGGACGCAAAAAATTGGCAGAAATTCTGAAAAATGCTGACGTTTCGAAACCGATTATTTTACTCGATCATCAACCTACAAACCTTGCCGAAGCTTCGGAAAACAATGTCGATCTGAAAATTGCAGGACATACGCACAATGGTCAATTTTTCCCGGGTAATTTAATTGTAAAACGTATTTTCGAAGTTGGATACGGTTACGCTAAAAAAGGAAATATGCACTTGTACGTTTCTTCGGGACTTGGACTTTGGGGACCGCAATATCGCATTGGATCACAGTCGGAAATTGTAGATATAACTTTCCGTTACTGATTTATTGTAATTACTTAGCACTTCAATAAGTGCATTTTTTTTTTGCGTATTCAAGAAAATTTCAGAGTGAAAAAATGCAGTTTTAACAAATGAACTGCCAATTTTAACTGCACAAATTTTAGTTGTCGCTCCAAAACTCCCCCTTTAGGGGGTTAGGGGGCATGTTTCCATGATATAAACCATTTCAGGGTTGCTTGCTGCGACGCCTTCGCCATCTACCTGATTTACTTTTTGTACAAATAAATGCAGTTTGCCCTTCTTTTTCCATAACTCAGTATCGTACGAAGGCTCCCATGCGTTTACACCGAAATCAGTAAGATCTGAAATTTTCCATTGATTTTTCTGTAGCGAACAGCAAATTGCTTTCGATACTTTTGAACCGCGTTCACTGTCGCGAAAAATTAGAGTAACTTTCGCTTTTTCGCTTTTACCTTTCACCAAAATTTGCGGACGTGCAATAGGAATGCTTTTCGTTCCGCCTCCGCTTAGCGAAAAAGCTGTTGTCCGAAAACCTGTGTTATTGGTTTCCCATTTGCCTATTATGTTGTATATAATTCTGTATTGGGGAATTTCGGAATCGGCATCGCGCCAGTAGGTGGCAATAAACGGATTTCCCTGATCATCCGTTGTCATCGAAGTCTGATTAATCAACTCGCTTCGTTGCGGTATTCGGAGCGCATATTCTGCGTTATCGGCATTTATCGGAAGTGAGTATCTTTCTCCGGTTGATTTTTCCCATGTTTTTCCTCCATCTTTAGAGCGAGCATAACACATCGAATGATTGGTGGAAACATCCGGTGTAGCACGCCAGACCCAGGAAAGATGAATTGCTCCTTTACTATCAACACATGCCTGCCAGTAAGCATTTTGCTTTTTCTCGCCATCAATCAGATTGTCATGCAGTTGCGTCCATTTCCGCGTTTGCAAATCATACGAGTTAAGGACTAAGTTTCCTCGTCCTGATTGTCCATCGCGGTACATGAAAATAAGATTTCCATTGGGCATTCTGAAAAACTCGGGGTAAGTTACATTACTCTCAAAATTGCCGGTCATAGGCATTTTTTCGGTCAATTTTAGCGAAAGTGGCGCTACTGAGCGAGCATAATTCAGTTTATGACCATGATGATCCCATGAAACATGCAAAAAACCATCGCCATCGGTCATTATGCTGATGGTATTGTGTGCATCGCGGATATTTCCGTTGTATTGTGTTTCGGCAATTTCCCATTTTGGTGAGTTTAAACTTCGTTTTGCCAGAACAAGTTTTCCCTGCTGATTGTAAAATGCCGTAAATTGAGTTTTTCCGTGCGTTACTACCGAATTTTTGCGGAAAACCACAGCATTCACCGAGTTTCCTGCCCATGCCTCTGCCACCGGAATTAGTTTTTGAGTATAAACAGTACTCCAGGTTATGATAGTAAGCGCAAGAAGAAAGAAATTTTTCATTTGAATCAATTATTCTTGGAGTTTGTTTTGAATTACATTATTTTGTGTTCTTGAAAAATCAGAGGACAAGCGACTTCCAAGTGCTTCTCTATACTTATGTATTTGAAAGTATTTAATGATATTTTATTTTTAATTAGGGTCTGCTGAAAAAACTATTAATGATTTGATATAATGTCTTATAGAGATACTATTATAATTGTTTAATGCAAAGGAAATTGAATAAAATCATAAAAAATAATGCATTACTGATAAAAAAATAGAACGCGGATTTAGCTGATATTGGCAGATTTAAAAATATTTACGGACTTTTTCTGATTGTGTTTTCTTCGAAAACAACAGATTTTAAGCCAATTGCTGCATATCCGTTTCGATTTATCGAAAAATCTGGTTTTAAATCCGATTAATATTTTTCAGTGTATATTCGCTAAATCCGCTAAATCCGCGTTCTATTTTTTATCAGTTTATCAGTAGACTATCAGATAATAACTCTTGTAACTCGTAACTAAATTCTTGTAACTACTTCTATTGGGGCTTATCGATTTTTCAATCCTATTTTGTACGGAATTCTATATCCTCTCCTCTTGCTCTTGCATCTCTCACCATTTGTTGTAAATCATTCGGCAAAGAATCAAGCGTTACAATAATGCCATCAACCATAACCATTTGATTGAACGGATTTGATTCCGCCATTTTTTGAGTTGAAAACTCCGGGTTATAATACCACAAATTAAACATATCCTTAATTTCTCGTGCTTTGCTGGATACTGTCGAATTTTTTGTTCCGAAGTATTCATTAATTTGGTCAGTGCTAACATAAGGTTCGAATGACTTGTCGAACAAGAAATTTATCGATCCGATAGCATTAACGATAGCAGCTGCCCAGATTTCCAGTTTCCCTCTCTGAAAAGGTACATCTCTTTTTCTTCCAAGTTTTTTAACTAACTTCTCACATAACTGAGAATATTCGTTATTCAATTTTTGAGCACAAAAGGCTCTTGTCATTTCTATAAGTTGTTCCTCTTTTTGTTTGATTTCCTGTTTAGTCATAATGTCGTTTTTCAATGGGTATTTTATTAATTTCTTCAATATTCCTCAGAATTTTCGTGAGTGTGATTTCAAGTTTCTTTTTCTTTGGCGGATTGCCCCAAAATAAATCGTCTAATTCATAATCTTTCGCTTCTAAAATTTTTTTAGTAAGCTTAGCTGCTTTTTTAAGGTATTCAGCCTCATTTTCACAATCGTACGATAATAATCCGTAATGCAAAGTCAAATCGTGCGTTAATTTCTCAGCTTCAATTAAAATTCCTTTGTAGGCTTCAACTGATAAATCGTCTGTATCCATAATAGTATTTTATTTGATTGTATTAATGTTTTGTCACTTGGTGCATTGTGTGATTTTGGAGTACAAAACTTTCAACCAGCACTGAATCACGCAGGGCGTGACACAAAGCTCCAAGTTTGCACAGTTTGCTCCGAGTTGGCGGGGACTCCATGTCTGAGGTAAAACCCGTGTTAGCAGTATTGGCTTTATTTTTCGTCTGTCTCATTGTCAAATAGTTCGTGTAGTTTTTGTTGTAAAAGTTTCTTGTCGGGTAATTGTGTTTTATACTCTGAAACCATTGTTGGTGATAGGCTTCTACTTAAAGCATATTCTACAACTTCACTGTCTTTGTCCTTGCATAGCAAAACTCCAATGCTCGGATTTTCGTTTGGCTTTCTCACGTCTCTGTCCAATGCTTCCAGGTAAAAGTTAAGCTGTCCCAAGTGGTCGGGCTTGAATTTGTCAGCTTTGAGTTCAAATGCCACTAAGCATTGCAGTCCACGGTGGTAAAAAAGCAAGTCAATGTAAAAGTCGCTGTTACCAACTTGCAACTTATATTCTTCTCCTATGAACAAAAAGTCTTTCCCGAGTTCGAGAATGAAATTTTTCATTTGCCTTACAAGTCCACGTTGTAAATCGCTTTCACTATGTGGGTCAAGTAAGTTTAAAAATTCAAACACATAGCTGTCTTTGAAGGTGTTTGATAGGTCGTTGTTACTTTCTCTCACCGCTGGTGAGAGTTTTGAATTGCCTATCATTGTCCGCTCGAAAAAGCTTGCAGATATTTGTCGGTCAAGTTCTCGTTTACTGTAGCTTTCTTGTTTTACGAGTTTTAGGTAAAATTCCATTTCTTCAATGGTTTTACACCTTGAAAAAATCAGCAGATTGTTCGTCCAGCTAATTTCTCTCACCAGTGGTGAGAGTTTTGGGAAGTCCTTGTAAGTCTCATAAAACTGCTTCATCCTCCAAATGTTTTTGTCGGAGAAGCCCTTTATTTCAGGTTCTTGTGTCTGTATGAAATTGGCTAATTCTGTTACCACAGAGTCGCCCCATTCTGATTGTTCAATTTTCTTGCTGATATGTTCTCCGATATTCCAATAGAGATTTATTAGTTCTGCGTTTACGGCTCTTATAGCGTTGGTCCGTGATTGTTTAATTAGCTGAATTATGTCCGTAAAACGATTATCCATTATTAATTTCTATATGCTACAAATTTTTATTTTTTTCAGTCGAGCTTTTCTTTTGAAACTGGTTTTTGCTATTTCTGGTAACGGTTTGGCGCTTGGCGCAGTGGCGGATTTCGGAGCACTTCACTGTCAACCAAGCACAAATGTTGATAGAAGCACTGCACTTGATTTAACCACATTAGCCCCCATTGCGGCAAACGGTTGTTGTGCTTAGGTTTCTATTGGAAGTCAATGTCAATACCGTCATATTTTGCAATTAATTCGGGTAATGTCATAGTTTCAATTTCTAACTCCTTACAGATTGCAGGTATCTTTTTGAAAAGTTTATTGTCATTACTACTTTCTGTTTCTTCTGTGACTATGACAACTTGCTCACCTTTATTCTTTAGATTTAATGTCAAAATCACTTGTTTCATATCTGCACTTTCAATGAACGAGTTCTTTTGATTTTCAAATTCTACATCAGTCAGTTTTCTCTTAATTGGTGAGTTAACAAATACACTATTCAACTGATGAAAGAACTGTTTGGTATTTGGAACAAGTAAGCTGTCTGTTTTATAAGGGACTTTTGCAGATTTCAAAAATATCTTGTCTGTTAAGTATGGTAATTTCTCCAGTACAAGACCTTTTGAATTATATGTGCATTCTTCAAGAACCTTGTCAATTATTAAGATGTCGCCGTTCTCGATTTTTGATTTAATAAATTGAAATAGAACTCCTTTTTTGTCAAATGGCAAGTAGTAACGAACCAACGACAAGAGCGAATTTGTGTCGATTACTACTTTCATTGCAAATACTTTTCTAATTTATCAGGTGAAATATTCAGAGTCTTACAAACATCATATTCATTTATAACACCTTCATAAAAAGCTGTCTGAATGGTTGATATGAGCAATGGCGAATTAATAGGTTTGGGTGTTGAACCACCTTTTTGAATACCTTGTAATTTGTCAAGCTCTCTTTGTTTCTTTTCTTCTTCTTGACGTAATCTGTATTGTTCGTCAAAGTCTGATTTTATTGTGTTATAGTTGTTTTGAGATATTTTTTTCTGAAATAATAGCTTTGTAAATAGTGCAATTTGGCTTAAATGTGTATGCTTTGAAATGTTTTCAATCAGTTCAAAGTGATAGTCATTTGTTCCGTCAGCTTTGTCAATTTGTTCAAATGCTTTATTGTATTCACCTGCTAAGAAATAATATGCAAAGTCGTTGCACCATCTTTCAATGGCTGAAAGTTTGTTGTTAGCGAAGTTTGAAATATCAAGTTCTTCAATTTCTTCTTCTTCAAGCAAGTAGTGTCCTAATTCGTGTATAAGAGTGAAAATCTCTCTTCTGAAAGAAGATTGTTGTCGCTTTAGTACAATTACATTTGGTGCAAGAAAAAAGCCGTCAATATTTGCTTTCTCTTTTTTATTCCAAGTTTCTACAAACTCAAAAACCAAAATATTTTTTTCGGCAAGTTTTGAAATCAATGCTCGTAAAAACTCTTTTGGTATCGGGTTAAAGTCAGGATATAGTTCTTTTCTGATTTTAATCGCAACGTCTTTGGGGTCGTCTTTAACAGAAAAGACTGGCAAAGACCTGTCAATATTTATCTCAGCCAATTTTGAAATAGCCGAAAGCGATATTTTAAATTCTTCAAATTGGTTTACAATCTTCTTTGCACCAATATTTAGCTCTGTCCCAAACTTGTTTTTTCTGAAGAAAATGCTGGCATCTTTTGAAACTTCTGGAGATTTTGGGTCTAAATAGTAGTGAAGTCCTTTGTTAAAAACCTTGTCTATTCGTTTTAAGTGACTAACATTTATCTCATTAGATAAAATATCATCTTTGGTCAATGGTTTTTTAAGTCCTTCGCTTACAGACAATAACAAGTCTTCTACTGTCATTTTGTACAATGTCAGCAGGTATTTAAGTCTTGATATGTTCTGTTCTACTTTCAAGAAGTCTTTATTTGATAGTTTGGCAAATTTACAATTTTAAACGGTTCTTTTGTCGGTTTGGTTGTCTTTGTAAAATTACGAATAATGACTAGGCTATGGGCATTGGCGGTTTGCGGGAGCGTTCGCTGCTTTGCCAAAGGCGAGAAAAAGTGAATGCGGAAGCAAAGCTGCCGGAATGCACATAAGCCAGCCATGACCATATGTGTTAAGTTCTCGTTCATTTTCTTTATTGTTTCATACTTCATCTAATTTCTGTTCTGCTACAGAAGATTGAACAATCTTAATTTATTTAAAAATTATAGAAAAATTTTTTCTAATTTTATTTTCTTTCTTAAAGTTTTATTTTCTTTTAGTTTTTAAGAAAGTGTTTATCTGTGTCTTATTTAAGAAATTTTTTAATAATTTCTCCTTATTTTTTATTCTATAATCTCTAATTTTGTCGCAGTTTTTTGTGCCTAATAATATCAGTTGGGCATCTTTCTCAGAATAAATATTTTTGTCAATTTTATAGCTTATTTCTTCAAGTAAAAAATATTTAGCTCAAGTAAAATGTCGTTAAGTTCATCACTTAAACAGAAAGATTGATTTTTAGTCAAAGCAAAAGAAAATGATATTGCAAATTTCACTATTGTCAAGATGATTCATTACTAATAGTTCATTTATAATATTTATTATAAAATCATGATTTTCAATTCTTTTATCAGTTATATTTTTATAATACTCCTTTTTGTAATTTTATTTTGAATAATAAAATTGAAGAAAGTTGATAAAATTGGGCGATTACAGAACTAGAAATAATTATTGTAATAATTTTTGTCAATTCCATGCAGTGTTTTCTAAGTTTATTTTTTGTTCCTGAATTAAGCGTACTTAGAAATAGGCATTCAAAATCTTTAAGTCAATTCTATTTGATTTGAATTTCTTCTTTAGACATAATAGTCGTAAAATCTTTGTCAAGGTGAAAACTAAAAAAATAGATTTTCTTTTGTCCCAATTCGTTTTTTAATCTATAGGAATGTTTCATTTCCCAGCCTATAAATTCTTTCTTAAATTTTTTTCTAATACTATCCATTTTTAAATCACATTCTTTTGCAATTTTTTTAGATATAACCAATTCTTCATTGCTTCGCATAGAAATCGTGGAATCAGGATCTATGCGAAATTCACTTTCGTTTTCACACCATAAATCGAAATATTTCCGATATTCACTATTAGTTTCATATGGAGTTGTAAATACTGAATCTAAATCACTGAAGTTTACAGATTCGTAACTTGTAGGGTCGTCTAATGTTTCTTTTAAATTCTTCTCGATTAGCTTTTGAGCCTTATCCTTTGGCGAGGAACATGACAAGATAGTCAGTGTAATAAATAATAAAAAAAATAATTTTTTCATATATTCAGAATTAAAATAAGCCTACTCATTAGCTTTTCAGCACCCGCTTTGATATTCTGTTTTTGTTTTTTCTCTAATAATTTCCAATCTAAACTCCATCAAGCGTCAATTCATATAGTTTGCACAAGTCATTTTTTTGAATGGAACCTAACGTTTTGGCGCTTGGCGCAGTGGCGGATTTCGGAGCACAAAACTGTCAATACACCTCAAAAGTTGATGCGAGGTAGAATGTTCAATTAACCACGTCACCAGCAATTGAGCCAAACGCCTGTTGGCGGTAGGTTTTTTATTTTAAGAGTTTTTGAATTGAACCTGCTCTCTGAAAGTCTTACCAATAGTATCTTTCAAAGGAAGTGAGTAAGTAGATTTTGTCTCTATACCAATTTTTGAAAACTTAGTATAGATGTCAGTCAAAGCCCCACCTTTTTCAGCAAAATGGACTTTTTCCTTTGCAATTACTTCGGTTAACTTTTCAGTGATTGTTTTTTCAGTTTTCATAATTGTTTATTAAAAGAATACTCTTGAATGAACAAACGCTTTACCACCTGCTCTTATTATATATTCGCAGATTAAGTCATTATAGTTTCTAATTAATTCTCTCAACTCATCATTTGTTGAGTAATCTTCTATTTTTAATTTGAGAAAATTTGTCAATGTATCTATGCCAATCGAACGCCCGTGAGAATGCCAAATACTATTGTTACTTAACTTATTTGCAATATCTTCTGCACGTTCTTCTTTTTCTGTCAATGTAACAGGGTTGCCAATAGAATTATGTTTATTCCAATCTTTAAATTTATATTTAACTAACCATTCTTTTAACAAATTAATGGTTAGATTTCGTGCCATCTCATAACTACGAAGCTCTGCTAAATCAATTTTTTGTAGAATCATAAATTCCGCTTCCGTCAACTCACCATTGCGGGACTTCTGAATTAACTCTTCCACTTTGTCTAAGTAGCCCAATGCAGGCACCCAATTTTTCCCATTATAAACTTGTGGGTCAATTGGTCCTAATGATGAAGAATAATCCATAAATATTTTGTCCCCTGACATACATAAAATTGTCCCCGCAGACATTGCATAGTCGGGCACTACAAAATATACTTCATTGTAATGAAATCTTATTACTGAAACCATTTTCTCAACAGTTTCCGCGCTACCACCAGGAGTATTTAACAAAATCACAAGTCGGTTCCTGTCGAACTCTTTATCCTTTTTGAGTTGTTCTATGAAGTCTCTAAATGCCTTTTCTAAAGCTGGGTGGATTTCACCATAATGAAATATTACATCAGCATCAAAGTATTTCTCTAAATCTCTAAGTCGTTGATTCAGAGTCTCTTTTATGGTTTCGTCAAATATTTGTCTCATAATTCGTCAACAAATGTAGTTATTTTTTTCGTATTTAAACTTACCGCCAACACACAAATGTACAAAAGTTTTTTAAATTTAAATTACTCATTGCTAAATTTATACAATTTAGTAAGCGTCAGTATTTAAACAATATAGGTAATATTTAGGACTTGAGTAAAATGAATATCAGTTATAGAATGTATGTATGATATAGAAATTACCACATTCAATTTGCGCATAATTTCATATCAAATTGTTGTGTCGTTTTCTTAAAAATGCCGGTATTATTATGTTCTTTAAAAAATCCTGTTTTCACCTTTTCCGTTTAAAAAACTCCTTCATCAATTCGGCGCACTCATCTTCAAGAATGCCTGAAGTTATTTCCGTTTTCGGGTGCAGAGCCATGGGTGCGAAGCGTGTAAATCCGCGTTTTTCGTCGGCAGCGCCATAAACAATGCGGCTTATCTGCGACCATCCCAAAGCTCCGGCGCACATCACGCATGGCTCAACAGTAACATAAAGCGTACAGTCAGTCAGATATTTTCCACCTAAAAATCCCGCAGCGGCGGTTATAGCCTGCATTTCGGCATGGGCGGTAACATCAGTAAGTGTTTCGGTGAGGTTATGACCGCGTGCTATAATTCGCCCCTGGCAAACAATTACCGCTCCCACGGGTACTTCATCGCGATCGAAAGCTTTGTGCGCTTCAGTTAATGCCTGTTGCATGAAATACACATCAGCATTGGAGTGATTCGATTCGTTTTCGGAGTAATAAATCATTGAATATTTTTTTATTTATCATTTTCAACTCAAATCATGTCTTAGCTCTTTACTCTTTGCTCTGATATCTTTTTATTTCTTTTCAATCAAAAACAAATACTCGTGGTATTTGCCATCGCTGTTAATCCATTCATTGGTCCATCGCATATTTCCCATCACGTTTTTTTTGTAATCAATTTCCATTGCTTTAAGCATTGTGCCGGTTTCGTTCATAATATCGCTTAGTTCCTGTTTGTTTGCTCTGCCACCTGAACTGTACGAAAGCAAAATGTAACGCGCGCGGGTTTCCTGAATCAGTTTTCGCAGTGCTTCCATCGCTATGAAATTTCCGTTTTCGTTTTTACGGAATTCTTCAAAAACCGAACCTTCCACTGCATCGCGCGAATCTTCGCGGC
The DNA here is from genome assembly GCA_964396515.1 of uncultured Paludibacter sp. GTDB lineage: Bacteria > Bacteroidota > Bacteroidia > Bacteroidales > Paludibacteraceae > Paludibacter. The sequence continues at coordinate 4,565 of CAYNGF010000016.1, read as the reverse complement.
GGTTGGCTTTACCAAAAAGTGTCGGTTTATCGTTTTGAATTACAGTTGTCCAGATATGATAATACGAATTGTAACGAACGCGACTGGGAGGCATTTTTTCGTTGTTCGAGCCGTAAGGTGGATCGAAATAGGCAAAATCGAATTCGTAATTTTGAATGGTTTCGAAAATATCGTTTCTGATGACCCGATTTTCACTTTTTAGGGGAAAGCGTTTGGGCAATTTGAGCGTTAAATCTTTGTACGAACGTGGCGACCATTCCGAAAGGTAAGCCACATAATGTCCCAGCGTACTATCTACAGCATCGAGCGCATAAATGAGGCTGGTAAGTAATACACATTTGTCTTCCCACGATAGATTTAAACGGTCAATTTCATCGCGAATGGCATCTAATTTTCGGGTGTTTTTCGCCTGGAATGGTCTTTTTGCTTGTCCATCTTCGCCTCCGTAATGTTCGGTAAACCATCCATCGTAACCATTCAGATTGTTTAAATGATTGATGATATCCTGATAATACTTATCTGAACCGTTTGATTTCAGGTAGCAAATTCCGAAAACTTCAGACCAAACCGAAATATCGTTGGATGTTGTGTTGTAACCCAATTGCGCGAATGCCTGCGAAACGCGTGTGGTGCCACTGAACCCATCCAAAACATTCCGAATATTTCCCAGTTCCGTAATAATCCCGGCGATATAAGGAATTATTTTCAATTTGGAACCGGCATATTTTACGCCCTGAGTCTGGATGTGTGCGTAGGACATCAAATTGTAAATCGTAAATTTGTTTTAATCGTAAATGAATTTACACATCTTCCTCTACCACCAGATTTTCTATAATAAAATTCTGGCGTTCCGAAGTATTTTTCCCCATGTAAAAAGATAGTAAATCCTGCACTGCATCTTCTTTTTTGAGCGTTACCTGATCGAGGCGCATGTCTTTTCCGATAAAATGTTTGAATTCGTCGGGCGAAATCTCGCCCAACCCTTTGAATCGGGTAATTTCAGGATTTGCTCCTAATTTTGCAATGGCAGCAAGGCGTTCTTCCTCGGAATAACAATAAATCGTTTCCTTTTTATTTCGCACACGGAAAAGCGGAGTCTGAAGTATGTATACGTGTCCCTTTTTTATTAAATCAGGGAAAAACTGCAGGAAAAAAGTGATAAGCAACAGACGTATATGCATACCATCCACATCGGCATCGGTAGCCACAATTACTTTATTGTAGCGTAAACCTTCAATTCCATCTTCGATGTTCAGAGCCGCTTGGAGAAGATTAAACTCTTCGTTTTCGTAAACAATTTTTTTTGTCAATCCATAACTGTTCAGTGGTTTTCCTCTCAAACTGAATACAGCCTGCGTATTTACATCGCGACTTTTGGTAATTGAGCCGCTTGCCGAGTCGCCCTCTGTAATGAAAATGCACGAATTTTCAATCATTTCATTTTTCTTTTCGTCCTTAGTGGGCGTATCGTTGTAATGATAACGGCAATCGCGCAGTTTTTTATTGTGCAGGTTTACTTTTTTGGCACGTTCACGGGCAAGCTTGGTTACTCCGGCTATGGCTTTACGTTCTTTTTCCGAATCCTGAATTTTTTGCAGCATAATAGATGCCGTTTCAGGATTTCGGTGCAGATAGTTATCGAGTTCTTTTTTAAGAAAATCGGAAATAAACTTATTGACCGAAATTCCGCCTGTGGGCGATATGTCGCGTGAGCCGAGTTTGGTTTTTGTCTGACTTTCGAAAACTGGTTCTTCTACACTGATAGCAATTGCCGCAATAATTCCGTTCCGTATATCGGCAACTTCCTGGTTTTTGTTGTAAAACTCCTTGATAGTACGTGCTACAGCTTCTCTGAAAGCGCTTTGATGCGTTCCGCCTTGTGTAGTATGTTGTCCGTTTACAAATGAATAATACTCCTCGCCATACTGGTCGCTGTGCGTAAAAGCAATTTCAATATCTTCGCCTTTTAAATGAATGATAGGATAAAGTGGTTCAGAGGTTATATTTTCGTTAAGCAAATCGAGCAGACCATTTTTCGAAAAGATGCGTTTTCCGTTAAAGTTGATCACAAGTCCGGTATTTAAATATGCATAATTCCGGAGCATGGTTTCGATATATTCTTCTTTGTACTCGTAATCGTTGAACATTTTACTGTCCGGAACGAAATAAATGTAGGTTCCTCTATCAGCATTAGGTTCCTCAAAAATATCTGTATCGCTTACAAGTTTTCCTTCCACAAATTCAGCACGACGCGATTTTCCCTCGCGGTAACTTTGTACGATAAAGGTTGAAGAAAGTGCATTTACAGCTTTAGTACCTACACCATTCAATCCCACCGATTTTTTAAATGCTTTCGAGTCATATTTTCCGCCCGTGTTCATAATGGACACTGCATCAATCATTTTGCCAAGCGGAATTCCGCGTCCGTGATCGCGCACTTCCACGTGTCCATCCTGAACTTTCACTTCCACCAGTTTACCTTCCCCCATGCGGTACTCATCGATACAGTTGTCGAGTACTTCTTTGAGTAAAACATAAATGCCATCGTCAGCATGACTTCCGTCGCCAAGTTTCCCGATATACATTCCCGGACGCCGACGTACATGTTCAAGCCCTTCAAGCGTGATGATATTGCTGTCGCCGTAATCTACATGTTGAATATTATTCACTTCTTCCATTCCTTTATTGTGTGTTTTTTTATCAGTTCGTGAAGTTTATCGGCTCTTAAAGCTAAATAAATTATAATATTTTCTGTTTTATTGAATTATTTTTCTGATTCTAAATAAACTTTATAAACTTTATAAACTCTATAAACTCCAAAAACATTATCAACTATTTTGCTATCCATCCTTCGGGATTCAACAATTCTTTTCCTCTCCAAATCTGAAAATACAATTCCGTTTTATTATCGTTTTCATCATCGGTATAAATTTTTCCGATGGATTGTTTTGCGCTTACTTTATCGCCTACATTTACATAAATACTGGTTAAATTGGCATAAACAGTGCGATAATCGCCATGTTTAATAATCACTGCATTGTTGCTGCCAGGTATCGAAAAACGCTGTGTAACTTCACCTTCGAAAACAGCACGAGCATTTGTACCTGCCGGTGTTTGTATGTAAATGCCTTTGTTATTGGTTGTTACGTGTTTGAGCACCGGATGAGGTTGTACTCCGTAATGTCCGCTGATAAAACCGCGATCAGTAGGCCAAGGGAGACGTCCTGCATTTGATGCGAAATTGCCTGAAATAAGCGCTTCTTCTTTTGTGAGTGTAGAAACTGCTGCCGTTGTTTTGGGTGCAGTGCCCTGTTTGCTTGTCTTGCTTTCGGTTGAGGTTTGTTTTGGTTCTTTCTTTTTCTGCGCTTCTTCGGCTTTTCGAATTTCTTCAGCTATAAGTCGTTGAATTTTATTATTAAGTTCGTTTGCTTTTTGTTGTTGAATTCGTACATCGGCCTGAAGTTTTTTCTCTTTCTTCTTTAAATCACTAAGTACCAGATTTTCTTTTTTCTGATCTTCGGTAAGTTTTTTAGCTTCCGATTCCTTGTTTTTTGCAACTTCAACTTTCGAATTTTTTGTCTGATTCAGTTCCTGCGTTTTTTTGTTCAGTTCTTCCGTTGTTTTTTGTATTTGCGCAACCTGCGTTTTTCTGAAGCCGGCATATTCCTGTAAATAGCGCATACGACGATACGACTGGTCGAAGGTTTCAGCCGAAAGTACAAACATTATTTTGGAGTACACACTGCGATTTATGTGTGCTTCTTGAATCATACGTGCATAATCATTTTTCAGCGTAGTCAGCCGGTTTTCAAGTGTCTTCCGTTCGCGGCTGAGTCGGTTAACTTCGTTATCAAGTTTCGATATTTCGAGGTTGATACTTTCAATCAGTTTTTTGCGCTCCTGTATGTTCCGGTTCAAAATGCTGAGCTTATTCAGACTGCTGCGTTGGGAGTTTTTTGTCTCCTTCAGCATTTTATTCATTGTTTCAAGCTGTTGTAAAGCTTCTTTGCGTTGATTTTCAAGGTCTTTTACAGTTTGAGCCCCAACAGTAAAGATCGTACCTGTAAGAAAAAGTATTATAAGTTTCAATTTCATTTTCATTTTATCCGGCAATTATTTGCTTAGTAATTGTTCTATGTTTCCACGCGTCAAAATCGATTTATTGGCGGGGTTTAAAATAACCGGAACATTAAAAACAACTTTGCTTATTTCAATATCAACGTTAAAATTTGTTTTATAAAAATTACCGGTAATTGTTACTTTTTTTGGGTATTTTGTTGTTTCCCAGAGCTGGTATAACTCATAGCTCACGGACATATGATTGCGTCCATCAATACTTGTAAAGTATATCCGTTCGATTTCGTAGTTGTTATTTATTATGTTTTCCTGTTTTATTTTTCCTGTTTCAGATAAAATGCTGCGGTTTCCTTCAGAAGTTTTTTCTGTTTTTAGTTTCTGAAGCGATATATTTTTCTCGCTAAGTGAGAAAAGACTGTTTGTTAGCATAGCCTGAATGTCTTCAAAACGCATTGCAATACCTGTTTTTTGAAAAATGTACTGATATG
>CAYNGF010000015.1:0-52326 GCA_964396515.1 uncultured Paludibacter sp. | reverse complement strand
TTACAAAAAGTTATTTTAGTATAACCATTTGATATTCAAATTTTTTTTAAGTCATAAAATATCAATAAATTAGCTGCTTGTGAAAGTTGAATAAATTAATCGTTTTTATGATATATTTAAAGCTGAAAAACCCATTAAAATATATACGTGCAAACTAAATACCTCATTTTATATTTATTCATAAGTTTTGTTACTGATTTATCTGCCATCGATGCTTATGTTTATAATGGTTCCGGTCAGTTGGCCGAAGATAAACTAATAGCCATGACACTTAGCGGTATTGTAAACCGCGATGCACCTCGTCTATATTTGCGCAATGTGTACGAAACATGGAGTTATAGTGAAACTGATGAAATCTGGGAAAATTTGTACAAAACAAATGGAGGAGTTAATTTTAAAGTGATTAGCGATATTAGTCAATTGGTTCAAGTCTTTAAGCCTTTTCTGAAAGGAGCAATTACCTACGATATAAATTTAACGTACAGCAATTTTACAGGTCAGTTGTTTCGATGGCAGGCCGAAGCAGCTGCCATGTTAGGCGGATTAACCGATTGTATTCCTGTACCTTCGACCAACACAACGATAGATATCAACAAACCAACAATGGTGGATGTGCCCGATTATTTTAACGGACAACAAACCATTCAGGTGTCTGCAAAATTAGAATTATCGACTCACACATGGAATAACGCCGCATTGACCCAGGAACAGCGTTACTTTGCCTGGCTCGACTGGGCTTTGGATAATCTGCTGCCGCGTTGCAATACTTCCAAATTTTATTTGCGCGAAATAACCGATTGGGCTGTAAATCAACGCATGTTTCAATTGAATTTGGCCGGAACTGAAGATTTGCGTTTCACTTCGCTCAGTGACGAAAAAGCCGCTAAAATTGAACGTGTGATAAATTACCTGAAAACGAAACGACCCAATGAGATTTTTCATGTGTATGGTTGGATGCGCCCTGAGCCGCTTGTGCAGTGGATTTCGGCTTACGGTGGTAGTTTTCACGAAACTTTATTGAGCAATCTGTCGTGGCATCATGCTTTTCCGGTTGATGCAAATTTTAATTACCAAAGACCTGCCAATCATGACTTTTCAAATGTTCAGCTCGAAAATAAATATTATGTGCTGTTTATAGCTTCCGAAGGCGATGCCGGCAACTGGAATATAGGGTTTCAGGGTGGTGCGTGGCAGTCGACAACGCGCGGACAAGTACCTTTGGCGTGGGGATTTAATCTGCAGATGTTCGAAGAATTTCCTTTCGTAGCTCAATATTATTACCGAACAGCCACAGCTAACGATGGTTTTATCGCTGTTTCAACGCCACTTGGTTATGCATATCCCGATGTTTTTCCAACTACGTATTTGCCCGATGCAAAAGAAAAAACAATTGCTTTGATGCATAAATTCAGTATAAATTCAGTTTATGCATACAAACATTACAATGGAGCCGGAACTTCGCAATATCGCGGTGTAACCATTTCTAATAATTTCGATTTTGCTAAACTTGGTTCTTTTACACGCGAAACAAATGCACAGTTAACTTTACTTTTCGACCCTAAACTCGTTACCCAAACTTCATACACCAATTATGGCGGTTTGCTTTACAACCACGTGAACGACGATACGTTTTATGCCGATTTTTCGAATCTGACTACTGCAAAGGACAGAATTGTAAGCAAATTGAGCGGAAAAACCAAACCCCATTTTCTGATGGCCGGTTATCAGCGTTTTAGGTTCGACAATGCAACATTGGCAACCAACGATATTTCATTGCCCCGCCTCAAAACACTAATGGAGAGCATAAAAGCCGATGCTACGATTGGTGTAGATGTGGAGTTTGTTACTCCTGAAAAGTATACTTATCTCCTCCGAAAATCGCTTGGATTATCAACTGCCGTTCCTGTTGTTGAAAATAACGGACAAAAGTTGCTGGTTTTCAATGATAAAAACAACAATATTCAGCTTAATCTGCAACTCGAAAATGCGCAACAGGTGCAGATAAATGTAGTTGATTTAGCCGGAAAAATCATTTATACCGAAAACTGGAATATGGCATTGGCCAATGATTTCAAAACAATTTCATTGCTGCAAAAAGGCGTTTTTATTTTAAATGTAAAAGGACAGCATGTAAATCTGACTTCGAAAATAGTAAACAGATAACAGAATTTTAAACGCAAAGTACGCAAAGCTTTTATACCAACATCTGAATGAAAGAAACACACAAAGAGCGCAAAGCTCCCTCTCCAAAGGAGAGGGTTGGGGAGAGGTCTAATCGTTCCTCCTCCCTCGATGCCCTGCGTGGCCTGGCCATTATCGGTATGGTTTTGTCGGGCACTATTGCACATTCGCTTCCGGCTTGGATGTATCATGCGCAGGTTGGTCCGCGTTCCGGTTTTAATTTCGACCCAACGATTTTTGGCATTACCTGGGTCGATTTGGTTTTTCCGTTTTTTCTGTTTGCCATGGGAGCAGCCATTCCGTTGGCTTTGAGCCGAAAATTAGATAAAGGTGCGAAAATTCAAAGTTTGCTTCCGGCCATTCTGAAACGTGTTTTTCTGTTGGTGCTTTTTGCGGTTGCCATTTATCATACCAATCCGTACCGGCTTGCAGGTTCGTGGAATTATGCATTGGCACTGCTCGCTTTCGTTCTGTTTTTTATCAGTTTTGTACGGATTTCTGCACTTCCCAAAAAAGCAAACAACCGTTTAAACTGGCTTGGAATAGCGCTTTTAATCTGTTAATTGCGTTTAATGTGATTGCGCAACCTGATGTTTTCAAACAGGGTTTTAAACTGAGTCGAAACGATATTATCATTCTTATTCTGGCCAATATGGCTTTGTTTGGTACGCTGAGCTGGCTTTTTACCCGTCATTCCATTCTTGCCCGACTGGGAATTATAGCTGTACTATCTGCATTTCGCCTCACAGCCGATGCCGTTGGAAGCTGGAATCAGTGGATATGGAATTTTAATCCGGCTCAATTTTTACCCGAAAGTCTGAAATCGGCTTTGTATATTGATAATAGCTGGCTTTATCAAATGGATTTTCTGAAATACCTGTTTATTGTTATTCCCGGAACAATTGCCGGCGATATTTTGGTAGCCTGGTTCGCCGATAACGATACGCTAAAATCGATACTTCCTTCGAAAAATGCCATGGGTTGGACAATTTTAGTAATGTTTGCTTTTGTGCTGAGTAATCTGACTTGCCTGTACAACAGGTATTTGGTTGCTAACTTCGTTTTGAATGTTGTTTTGGGAATTGTAGCGTATTATCTGCTTCGCAATCCCAAACATTCGTTGAGTCGCTTGTATTTCAGGCTTTTTCAGTGGGGGATTTTCTGGCTGTTGCTCGGTACGGTTTTCGAAGCTTTCGAAGGTGGCATCCGAAAAGATCATGCCACCATGAGTTATTTCTTTGTAACGACAGGATTGGCTATCTTTACGCTTATTTTCTTTTCGGTGGTAATGGATTATTTTAGTAACAAGAAGTTATTCAGATCCATAGCCGAAATTGGTCAAAATCCGATGTTGGCGTATGTGGCCGGCACTTTTTTGGTTGTGCCGATTTTAGCTTTGATTGGTTTAATGCCACATATCAATAAACTGTACGAAATCTCACCCTGGATGGGAATTGTCAAGGGCATGATTATTACCGGTGGAATGATGGCTGTAACGGTATTTACGGTGAGAAAAAGATGGTTTTGGAAAACCTGAAATCATTTACCATTTATTCATTTACTATTTATTCATTTACTATTTACAATTTATGAAAAAGAAATTAATAATTCTGATCCTTTTAATTTTAAGTTTAAACAGTTTAATACACGCCAAACCCGAAGTACGTGGTGTGTGGGTGCCCGATCCGCAATACACTGATGTGCTGAAGAGTTACCGTAATGTGGTCGATTTTGTAACCACGCTCGATACGCTGAATTTTAATTCGGTTTTTGTGGTGTCGTATGCCTTGAACAAAACGCTTTATCCGAGTAAAGTGCTTTTGAAGAATACTAACTACAAATCGATTGACTCCACTTGTCTGCTCACTCCCTTTATGAAAACCTACAATCAACCGCTGAAAAGTCCTACAGGCGATCCGGTGCGCGATTTAATTACCGAAGCACACAAACGGAATATCAAAGTCTTTTTCTGGTTCGAGTTTGGTTTTATGGCCGATATTAAGCTGGCTACACCGCAAAATAATCCTATTTTAGCCAAACACCCCGAATGGTTGGGCATAGGTAACGACGGCAAACCGGCAAATTACAACAATCAGGATTTTTACTTCAATTCATTTCACCCACAAGTTCAGAAATATCTGATTGACTTAATTACCGAAAGCATTCGGAAATATCCCGATGTGGATGGCATTCAGGGCGACGACCGTTTGCCGGCCTCGTGCATCAATTCCGGCTACGACAAACTCACTGTAAAGCGCTACCAAAAAGAGCACAAAGGACAAACTCCGCCGCAAAACTACAGAGATTCGGCCTGGGTGCGCTGGCGACTCAATATCTTGAATAATTTTGGAGCACGTGTTTATAAAAAAGTAAAAACAACTCAACCCAACACGATGGTCAGTTTTGCTCCCAATCCCTATCCGTGGAGTAAAGACAACCTGATGCAGGAATGGCCGCAATGGGTAAACAATGGAATTTGCGATTTGCTGGCAGTGCAATGCTATCGCCGCGACAGCGTGGCTTATGCCAATACGGTTAAGGCTGCACAGGCAAATATCCGTTTGCACGAAGATAAAAAAATGGCTTTTGCTCCGGGTGTGTTGCTTATGGTAAGTGGTCAGATTTCGGAAGCAGAGCAGGTGAAGAAGCAACTGTTAACCAACCGTAAACTGAATACAAACGGAGAAATTCTGTTTTACAACGAAGGATTAAAAAGTGCTGCCATACAGGCTGTTATTAAAGACATTTATCGCGATAAAGTTGATTTTTATATAAGATAATTTCTACAAATGAGCCAAAGGTTTGAACAATTGGAGCGTGAAATTAAGCACCTTTTAGAGTCGGTTAGTGGTGTGGTTTCTGTATTTTACAAAGATTTGAATTCAGGAAACGAGTTTAGATTGAACGAAAATGAGGTGTTCAACACGGCAAGCTTAATGAAAGTTATTAAAGGCTTGCAGTTGGTACGATTGTTTGAGTCTGGAGAAATAGATGAGAATAGCACTCTAAAACTCAAAAATTCCTTTGCAAGTAAGTACGATAATTCATTTTATCAATTATCTGAAATAATTGATAGCGAGAAGTCTTTATATTCAAAAATAGGATCAGAGGTTTGTTTACTCGAATTGTTGGAGTTGATGATTACTCAAAGCAGCAATCTGGCTACTAATAATTTGTTTGAATTAATTGAACGAAAAAGTAGTATAGCAAATTTACTTGACGATTTGGGAATGACAGATACCAGAATTGTACGGGGTGTCGAAGATCAAAAAGCTTATGACGCCGGCATAATTAATACTACAACCGCTGCGGATATGATAAAAATTTTAGAATATATTTATATCGGAATGTTACAAAAAAACACTTATATAACACATTTATATAACTTATTACTTAAGCAGGAACATAACTCGATAATACCGGTGCGCTTGCCCGGAAATTTACTTATTGCACATAAAACAGGTAATCTCACTAAAAGTCTTCACGATGCTGCAATTATAACATCTTCCAACGGAATCAGATATTTACTTGTTATGCTGTCAAAAAATATTGACAATAAGGAAATTACCATAGCTGTTTTTTCCAAAATATCCGAATTGATATATGATTTTCTCAAAGTAAAATGATTCATACTTATCAATAGTTTTTACGTTTTGATATATTTAATTATTGTAAATATTTGATAATTAAGATTTAATGATAATAAATTGTGTTTCTATCGTTGCTTTCTGATTTAATTTATAAAATGTAAATTAAAAAGTTATTTATCGTAAATATTTATAAGAAAAAATACATATATTTGCGTTTTATAAATTTATGTAAATTTTTATTATATCTCCATTTATGAGAAGAGTGTGTCCTGTTTTCTTCTTAATAATACCTTTAATTTTAATATTTTTAGTTTCATGCACTAAAAATAAAAATGGAGATAATGTTTTGTTTAACAAGTATTACGCTCTGCTTCAAAAAAACAACTATGTGCCCTATGATAGTTTATTGAGTTTCTACAAACAATTGGATAGTATTTCAGTTGAATATTCATCTCCACAAGTTCAGTTTCTTAAAACTACCACCGAAGGACGTTTGTATTACCGACGCGGCGATTACGAACGTTCAACTCAAAAATATCGCGAAGCAAATCAAAAAATTGAATCAATTGAAGGAGTTGATTCTTTAAAAGCGTTGAATATTATGAGTATTGGTCTTAACTTTATGAACAGAGCTGTATTTGATTCTGCTTTTTTATATTTCGAAAAAGCACTCAATGTTTATGAACTTACCCGAAACACAAAAATGATGCATGTGGTTAAAGCGAATATGGCGCAGGCTTATTACAATAAACGCGATATTGAGAGTGCATTACAAATAATAAGTGAAACTTTAAACGATAATCCCCATAAATCTGTTGTTATAAATTTGCAACATCTTAAGGCAAATATTCTTGGCAGCGAAGGGAAAATTGACAGCGCAATGTCGATTGACAAGGAAGTTATCGGTAGTTTTGCCCGGGATGAAGAGGATTATCACATAAGTTCGATATATAATAATCTGGCGCTTTGTTACCTCGAAAAAGGTTTATTGGATTCAGCGTTATATTACTGTAATAAATCATATCATACAGATTCTTTAGCCGGAATGGAAGTTCAAATGGCTGCCAATCTTGTATTAATGGGCGATATTTATCGCAATACCGGAAATAAAAAGGTTGCTGAAAATTATTATCTGAAAGCCATTAATACTTTTACTGATAAAAATAATATTGATAAAAAATACTGGATTTACGAAAAACTCTCAAAATGGGCGAAAGTTGATGGTAATTATAAATTAGTTGCCCAATATCAGGACTCAATGCTTGCTACATATCAGCTTATTAACAAACTTGAGTTTACCCGTAGTATTGAATTGCTTAAAATTGAATTTGAAACTGAACGTAAAAACAAACAAATTGAGCATCAGGAAACGAAAATTCGCTCACAAAATGTAATACTTTTACTGATAATAATTTCAGCCATTCTTATTTTTACGGCAATTTGGCTTTATTATCAAAATAAGGAAAAAAAAGCACGCTTGCGTATTGCCGAGCAGGATCAGAAAGTTTCTGAAATGTTGATTGAGGCAGAACAAAACGAACGCTCCCGAATTGCTCGCGATTTACACGATGGTGTGAACCAAAAACTTGCTGTGATGAAAATGCATTTATCAATGATGAATGACTTAAAGACTGAAGCGTTTGTTAATGTATCAGAATTACTCGAGCAAACTATTGCTGAAGTGCGTGCAATATCGCACAATCTTTATCCAAAAGACCTCGAAAAAGGAATTGCCTCTGCACTCGAAAATCTTTGTGAACAGAATAATTTTGTTAACCACGCTATTAAGTTCAAGCTTAAAATAAGCGAAAACTTTACAAAAGCAAATTTAAACAAAAATGTACAACTCGTAATTTACCGTATTGTTCAGGAAATTACCAATAACGCTCTGAAATACTCGCAAGCATCCGAAGTAAATATACAGCTTGATATAATAAACAATAAAATAGATTTGTTTATTTCTGACAACGGAATTGGTTTTACAATGGACTCACCGGAAAAGTCGAGCGGAATTGGTTTAAACAATATTTTAAGTCGAATTAATCAAATTAGCGGAAAAGTAAATATTTCTACCGGCGAAAATAAAGGTACAAGTTATTACATTGAAATACCTGCATGATATGGATAAAGTTTTGAACGTTTTATTGGTGGACGATCATAAAATTGTGATTGATGGCATTAAAAGCATGCTTCATGGAAATAAATATTTTAAAGTAACCGGATTTGCATTGAATGGGGCTGAGGCACTTTCGATGATACAAACAGCCGAAACTACTTTTGATATTGTGATAACCGATATTTTTATGCCGGGTATGAGTGGTACCGATTTGTGTCATGCAATTAAGCAGTTCAACTCCCAAATAAAAGTTTTAGTACTTTCGATGCATAATCATGTGGAATATGTAAAAGCTGCCATCGATGCCGATGCCGATGGCTATATGCTTAAAACTATCGGACAATCAGAACTTCTTCAAGCTTTGCAGGCAATTGCTGAAAAGGGAGCATACTTCTCGCAGGAAATAATCCCCTTGTTGTTTAAGGAAGTAAAACAAAATCATTCGAATCACACTGCTGTAAAACTGACGCATCGTGAACAAGAGATACTGGATCTTATTCTTAAAGAATTTACAAGTCGGGAAATTGCTGAAAAATTGTACATAAGTAAACAAACAGTAGATACGCATAGGTTAAGTATTATGGAAAAAACAGGTAGTAAATCTATTGTAGGCTTAATAAAATATGCTTTACGTGCAGGCATTATTACTGTTGAAAATTAAAAAAATCAGTATTATTATCGCTTAAAAATCCATATTTATATGGATTTTTTTTTGTTTGTAATGGCTTACCTTTGTTTAGTATATTTTATTTTTTATTAATAAACATATAGTTGCTTAGATTTTAATTTTCCTTTTTTTAATATCTTGATTCATTGTATAATATAAAAAATACTAAGTTCTACGATTCCAATACAGAATGTTTTTTTAGAAAAGTTCCACTAAATTTTTAAAAATTATTTTTATGAAAACAAAACTATTTACTATTGCAATGATTGTGTTCTTTGCGCAATTTGCTAATGCTGGCAGTCCATTTTATTACGAAAGCATTTCTAATCCACTGAAAACAATTGATTATGTTTTTGGTTTTTATCACACTCTTTATTCAGTTTCAACAGCTTCTGATAATAAGGAATATGTTGCAATAACTGGTGCGGTAATTAACAATGCGGATTATGAACTGAAATGGGAGAATTATTATGTGGCAGTTTTACTTAAAAACGGCGATTTGGTATTTAACTACAAAACTGCAGCTACAAGCGGTGATTATGCAAACTATTTTTCAGTACCCGCCAAAAAAACCCAATTTACAAAATTCTGTTTTCACACCATTTTCAAACCGGATGATATTCAGTCAGTGTTTCTGTTCGATAAAGATAATATGAAATCATTTACGCTTGCATACAGCAAAAACGAATAGATTTTTCAACTCTGACTTAGCAAATAAAAATCTCTAACGTTAGGTCAGAGTTGTAAAGTGATTTTGTTAATCATTAACCAAATTATATATAGAATTACTTTAATACATAATGTATATGAAAATAAAATATTTATTTTCCCTGATAATTTTAGGAATTTCTTTCCTTTTAAGTTCTTGCGACATTCCTGGACTGTCGAATCCTACCGATTCAGCTCAAATTTTTAAATGTAAAATAGGTACCACACAATTCGATGCCACTTTTATAACTACCGAAGGTAATTACAGTTACGAAAACGGGAAATCAGTACCTTATGGAAAAGGTTTGATAGCCACAAATGGAACTTCAGCTACTACAGGTGATATAAAAATTACATTGACTTTTGGATGCAACGATAGCTCTAAACTTGCCGAAGGAAATCATACATACATACTTGAATTACCTAAAAAAACAGACAATCGTAGCAAGGCAACATTCGAAGTGAAAATTAACGGCTACAACTATACACCTGTTGTAGGTAGTGGCACTATCAATGTGGAAAAATTCTATTCCGCGAAAGAAAATTACATGGGTGCAAAAGGCACATTTAATAATATCAAAGTGAAAGGCTACAACGGTACTTCCGACGAAACAATTATGCTCACCAATGGCGAATTCGATTATTATTTTATGCTGATAAATAAGTAAAATTATTCTTTATGTTATTTTTTTAATCAGAATAAAATTACCAACAATCGTACAAAATATAGTTTTTTTGTTTATTTGTTTCATTCTAATCAACCATTAAGTATGAAAACACTTCGAAAAATTTTATCACTTATCTTTTTAAATGCAATAGTATTGCAAAATTTATTTGGACTCGAATATTTCATTAGTTTTTCAGGTACAGGTCAAAGTTCAAGTGTTGAATCAGTTATTGCACGTAATATCTCCAAAGGTACGCAGGTAACTGTTCCTACAGGATATGACTTGCGCTTGTTCGATGTCTGGACAGATGTTAAACCTTTGTCGTATGAAACTGAAAATGTAAAACTTTTTCCGAACCCAATAGTAGATAAAGCAACTTTATCGGTTTTTGTATCAAAATCAAACGCCGGAACAATTAAAATTTATACTATCGATGGCAGATTAATAAAAGCTGAAAGGGTAATTTATAATGAAGGAATCAATTCTTTTGAAATTTCTTTACCTGCGGGTGTTTTTGTTATTAAAAATGAAGGGAGTGATTTTAAAGGAGAAATAAAAGCCATAAGTATTTCATTGTACCAACAAGAACCTTCAATCAAATTGACAGTTAAAAATGATGCTATTGCTATTCAAAAAGCTCAAGCAAATAATACTGTAAACCTTCAATACACATCGGGCGATCAAATGCTTTTCAAGGGAATCTCAGGAAACTATAGCACTATTGTAACGGATATACCCACCGAAAGTAAAACTGTAAAATTTGATTTTATTGAATGTAAGGATGCTGATGGAAATAATTACACTGTTGTAAAAATTGGTTCACAAGTTTGGATGGCGGAGAATTTGAAAACAACCAAATATAACGATGGTGTTTCAATTCCCTTAGTTTCAAGTAATACTTCATGGGGAACACAAACAAATGGGGCGTATTGTTGGTATAACAATGATGCTGCAACATATAAAAACCTGTTTGGTGCATTATATAACTGGTATGCGGTAAATACAGGAAAATTAGCCCCAACAGGTTGGCGTGTGGCTTCAGATGCTGATTGGATTACACTAAACACTTATCTTATGGCAGAAAAAGGTTTAATGTACGACCCCAATTCAGTAAATAATTCAAATGCCAAATCACTTGCTATTGATACGCTTTGGAGAAAAAGCGATAACTCGGAAGCTCCAGGTTTTGATTTGAAAAGAAATAACGCTTCCGGTTTTTGTGCTGTTGGTGCAGGTTATCGCTATAATGTAAATGGAAGTTATGGTTATGGTGGAGAATATGCATACTGGTGGTGTACTGATGCTTACAGTGCTACTAATGCTTGGCGTCTACAATTTAGTTATAACGATGCTTATGTTAGCAGAAGTAAAGGAAGTGTAAAAAGTATTGGACACTCAGTGAGATGTGTAAAAAATGAATAATCAAAAATTTAAAATGATATTCAATATGTACTCAAATTTAAAGATTAAATCAATTTTATCACTGACAGTTATTTTTCTAATTGCTACATCGGTTTTTTCACAACAAAAAGCCACAACTCAATCCACAGCAAACAAGCCTGCTGATAATTCTGTTTACTGGTCAAAATTGTATGAGGCTGAAGAATATAATAACACTTATTGCCTCAAAAATGCGCAGGGAAAAATTGTGAAAAAAGCTTTCGAAGGCGAAATGGGTGAATTTGCAGATGGATTGGCTTATGTAAAAGTGAATCCTGAAATGACGAATGATGTTTCTGATTTTGATAATGAAATTTCAGACGCAGAATTGGATGAGATGATGTTAGGTACCTGTTTTGGTAATTATGGTTTCGTTAATAAAAGCTACAAAATAGTTGTTCCTCTGAAATATGATCAGGCTTTTGGTTTCTCGGAAGGTTTAGCAGCTGTAGCTAAATGTAACGAAGCTAAAGACAGAAAACTCTGGGGCTTTATTGATAAAACAGGGAAAGTTGTTATTCCACTTCGTTTTTCAAGTGCTTATTCTTTTTCCGATGGAATAGCATGGGTTGAGGATGCAAACACAAAACTTTGGTTTTTTATCGACAAAACGGGTAAAGCGCTTTCAACACCAATTTACGAATACCCTGGTTTTGAAGGCAAATTTATAAATGGATGGTCTCCAGCTGGAATTAAAGAAAAAAATGTTCGTTTTCCTCTTACAAAATATGGTTTTATCGACTATAAAGGACAAACCATCATTCCATTTATTTATGCCGAATGTAAAAATTTTTCTGAAGGATTTGCTGCGGTGAAACTTACAACTTTCGGCAAAAACGATTGGATTTTTATAAATACTTTGAATCAGAAAGTTGCTGAGGGTTTTGAGTATGCCGAAAGTTTCAGAGATTCGTGTGCAATTGTGAAAAAAAATGGTAAATATGGAATTATTAATTACGAAGGTAAACTATTAACAGATTTAAAGTATGACAGGATTGATAATTTTTCAGAAAAATCTGCAATTGTAAAATTGAAAACTGATGGTAAAGATAAATACGGAGTCATCAACAATAAAGGAGTAGAAATAGTTCCTTGTATATATGACAACCTTAGGAATGATATTTATGAAAATAATGATAAAAATTTAATTATTGCTACAAAAGATAAAAAATCAGGAGTGTTAAACCGTAAAGGCGAAATTGTTGTACCGTTTGTATATGATAATATAAATTTCTTTTCATGCAGTATGGCTCCTGTTCAGCAAAACAACAAATTTGGTTATGTTAATACTTCAGGTAAGTTAGTTATACCTTGCATTTATGATTATGCTGACTGTTTTGTAGATTACAAGCAATGGGCAAAAGTTGATAAAGGAAACGAAACCCTTTACATTAATAAAGCAGGACAAGTGATGAGGAAATTTACATATTAATTTGATATGCATAAAATTCAGGTGAATTAATTGATATAAGTTCGCTGAATAACGGTGTATATTTTATTAAAGTTATTCAATCAAGTGGCAAAAATATAATTGAAAAACTCATAAAAAATTGACCCTTCATAAAAAAACGTACAAAAAAATTATTACTTAACTAATAAAAACTCTGATTTACATTGCGAAAGAGGATGTTGCAACGTTGATGCAAGTCCTCTTTTTCTTTGTAGTCCAATCATAATTCTGCAATCATTTTCACCCACTTTGAACACTTAATTAACTGCTCGCATGGCTATTTTATCTAATTTTGATAAATAATTTACTATTCCTAAATCTTTTGCGTATGAATAACAAAATACTCCGACAATTTTTAACAATATCGTTTTATTTCGCGATGTGTTTGCAGGTGTCAGCTCAAATATCAACTACTGAACGCTACTATATTCTGCAAATGCATACACTTTCAGGTAAAGTTATCGGAAATACATCTTTCAACGAAGTTGTTTTAAATATCCCTTCAAACAACAAAGCACAACTTTTTCAATTTCTTCCGGTTACAGGGAAAACGAATACATACAATCTCCGAAATGCAGAAGGTTATTATCTGATTAATAGTGTTGACTTGTTGCAGCTTACCGAATATTCCGAGACTCCCGAAGGTTTGCATGGTGAATGGACTGTTGAAGGCACAGGATTGACTTCACTTAGACTTAAATCAGGTTCAAGTGGGTATTTAGCAACTGAAAACTTTAATGTCGGTACATTAATATTATGTAACAAAACCGGAACGGATGCCAATGGATTGTTTAAACTTGTACCGGAATCTGAAATGGTAGTTCAAGGTTTAATCGATCCCGGGTTCGAAAACGCTTCAGTTGAAGGTACACCACTTGGAGTATGGGTAAACAATAACAACAGAATATTGGGAAACAACGATGCAACAACCCTTAACTACCGATCCCGGGTTGTAAACAATGGATATCAATCGGCAGGAAATAACGCATTTATTCTTCGTTTTTATGGCGATGAAAATTCATATACACGTATTAGTTATCAAATCGGAGATTTAACTCCCGGTGCAACATATACATTTAGCTACAAATACAAGCAAAGTAATGTAAATACTTCTACGGCCACTTCCAGTTCTTTTATTTCACTAACTGCCAACGATGAAATCAATACACGCTATGGGAATGTATTTACTACAACACCACCCTCAACAACAGCAGCAACACAAATGCCGCAGGATGCGCTTATTACTTTTGTAGCACCCGCTCCAACTTGCTGGGTAGTTTTTGTCAAAAACCCGTCAACGACTACCAACTTTTTGCAATATATCGATGATATGAAACTGACAAAAACTGCCGAAGCAACAAGTCAGATTTACACAACATCTACTAACTTTAGCTTTACTAATGCTGTGCGAACAGCTACTATGTACGTGAGCGGTTTTCAGCTAACTGACAGTATTCGGATTTCAGCACCCGATGGAATTTCTGTTTCATCCTCAGTTTTAGCCCCTAATGCCTTGGAACAAATTGTTAAACTTGAATTCAAGGGATTTTATTCAATCAATGACAATATTACACTTTCGAGCAGTGGGATTACCAAACAAATTCCGGTTAATGCCAGTTTTACTACCAATTTTTTAAATATACAGAATTCCGAGAAATATTACATTCAGCAACGAGCCGGCGGGAAAGTAATTGGAGCGAAAACAAATTCTGAAATTGCAGTTTTACGATATGCCGATTTAAATGACCCAACGCAAATTTATACTTTCATTCCAATTGCCGGAATTTTCAATACGTATGCTCTTTTGAATGATGCCGGAAAATATCTTTCGGTTTCCGAAAATCGGTTGAAATTTACGAACGATATTACTTATAATTCCATGTGGGTTTTGCAGGGAATTTCCGATACACTTGTTTATATAACGCAAGCATCACATTCAGGAAAAGTTATCGGATCCGATTCTATTATTCATGATCGTACCTTATATGCCGATAAAACTTCAACATCTTTGAATTCTGGTTTCTGTTTACAAAAAGTGGCAAAAGTAGCCGGTCAGTATTTTTTTGATGGAAGTTTTGAAAATAGTCCAACCGATGCGGGTCCGCTTGGGGTTTGGATTCCGTCCAATGAACCTATACAATTAGGGCAATATGGCTATTCAAGAGTTCAAACTTCTGCCTGGGCTTCTGAGGGGAAAAGATGTATGTATCTGCGGTTTTTGGGTGATGCCACTTCATACAATATGATTAGCCACAAAATACAGAATTTAAACAGGGGCGCAACCTACCGCCTCAACCTCAAATACAAGTGCCAAAGTACCAGCGCTACTTCACTGGTTAATATTTATGCCGCTACTACGCCAAACGCCGCACGTTCGTCTGCAATAGGCGGTGTTTATACCACTACACAGGTTGCTGCAAGTAATCTTGCTACACAAAGTCCTCAAAGCACATCGTTGTCTTTTATTGCTCCTGCTTCTGAAGTTTATATTGTTTATTCAAAAAATACAACGGCTACAAATTATAACTTTTTTATCGATGATTTGGTATTGACAGAAACAATACCATCAGCTGTTGAATTTCCTGAAAATGATAATGATGTCAAGATTTATCAGTCAGGAGAAAGTATCATTATTGAAATGAAAAATTTTCGATATAAAGAATTAAAAATTGATTTAATTGATTTGCAAGGTAAAATGTTTTATTCACGGAATTTCAAATCAGAAACTGAAATAATAAAAATTGAAACAGAAAATATCTCAAATAAAGGTTTGTACTTTATTCGTTTGACATCAGATAATTGTATTCTGACAAAAAAAATTTGTTCCAATAAAATCGATTTTTAAAAATAATTTATCAATATGATCTTGAATTCAATTACAGCCAATAAATTTCTTTACATGACAAAAAACAAACTTTAGAAAGTTATAATAATGAAAGGTCAAAATAAAAATAGAATAATAAGACTATTTCTTATAACAGTTTTTGCGAATATAATTTTCTTTTTAACGGCTCAGGAAAGGACTACATTAATCGTAACCGGAAATGTTTCAAATGCTACATCTTTTACCAACAAAGAAGTTATTATCAACGGAAAAACTGAACTTCATATTTCTGCTTCGGCAAATCCATTAGTAAATTCAGTAATTCAACTCAATTCTGAAGATTCATGGGTTTATTTTGATAATATCCGCCCAAAAGGAGTTGTAGATAGTTTATTACAATATATTTATATAAATGGCGTTCAGGCAAAAAACGATGTCAATGCACGTGTGGCAATTTTCCGACACGGAACTGTTATAATGCCACATGCACCTTCGTATCAACCTCTTACGGTTTATGATGAACAAAATTACGGTGGAAATTCTCAGAAATACTCACTTCACGTTTACAATAACAACTTAGGCGAATTCGATAATTCAATTCGATCGTTTAAACTCAAAAAAGGCTATATGGCTACTTTTGCCAACAACGCCGATGGAAGTGGTTATAGCAGGGTATTTATTGCCTCTGATGCCGATTTGGAAGTTCCTGCTTTGTCGCAATATCTCGACCGTACAGTTTCTTTCATTCGTGTTTTTAAATGGGAATTTGTTTCGAAAAAAGGATGGTGCCAAACCGGATGGATGTCATCAGGCAGTCCCGAATTGAATACGAATAAAATGAATTGTACCTGGCTCTATACATGGAGTGCCGACCAATCTTCAAAAAATAATTATGAGTATGTACCTGAAAAATGGCAACGCTACTGGCCATCGTGGGAACAAATTAATAATAAAGAAAACATTAGTCATGTAATTGCTTATAATGAGCCGGATCATACAGAACAATCGAACATTACCGTAGCACAAGCCATAGCACAGTGGCCTGAGTTTATGCAATCGGGTTTGCGTATTGGCAGTCCTGCTTGTACCGAATTTTCAACCTGGCTTTACCCGTTTATCGATAGTATTAAAGCCCGTAATTATCGCTGCGATTATGTGGTAATTCACGCATATTGGGGAGGATTAAGTGCAACTCAATGGTATAATAACCTCAAAGCAATATATCAGCGAACAGGTCGTCCGCTTTGGATAAAGGAATGGAATAATGGTGCAACCTGGACAACGGAATGGTGGCCTGATGGTTACAGCGAATCGCTTACTAAACAATACAATGAGTTGAAAGCCATTTTAAATGTATTGGATACAGCTTCGTTTGTTGAGCGCTATTCAATATATAACTGGGTAGGCTACAAACGCATGCTGATTGCCGACGATGGATGGGTAACACCAGCCGGTGAATTATATCGCGATAGTAAACCTCCTTTGGCATTTAAGAAAGCTTATGAGGTAATTCCTACCTATAAGTTTCCTGCAACTTATAAACCTGAAATTACATTAAGCGCTAATGCAGCTAACACAGGAATTGTAATTATGTGGGACAAAACAGGTCAGGAGTTTGCTTACAGGCTAATATTGGAACGAAAAATCGATGACGGTGAATGGACCGAAATTCAAAGACGCAAAACAGTAACTTCTCTTTCGAGTTATACTGAAATTCCCGATTTTAAATCGGCTACTCAATTAACTTATCGGGTTAGGCTCTTATTTAATAATGGAACAGAGCAAGTTTCAACAGAAAAATCGTTTAGTGTTGTTCCAGGAGGCGATATTCAGTATGGGAACTTACCTGTATCGAATACCGATTGGAATGTTGTTGCCTTTAGTGATGCTTACAGCACTGTTCCTTGCGTATTTACCGGAGCAATGACAAATAATAATTTGTCTGCCTTGCTAACTACAAAACTGAAAATTACGAGTAATCGTATGTTTCAGTTACAAATACAACCTTGGGCTTATCAGAAAATTACAAGTCTGGCATACGAAGAAAACATTCCTTATTTTCTTATAAAGCCCAGCACTTACGATTTTGGTGGATTGAAAGCTGTAGCAGCAAAAACTACTGTGAGCAACTCATGGAAAACTGTAAATTTTCCCTCACCTTTCGATTCTGTTCCGGTAGTTTTAGTTTCGTTTGCAACAGCAAATAATACAGTTCCGGTAGTGTTACGTATTAAAAATGTTACAAAAACCGGATTTGATGTGAAATTGCAAAAAGAGTCTGCCTTGTCCGATGTTATTCTAGGCGAAGTGTTTTCATATCTTGCAGTACAACAGGGAATAGGAAATATAAATGGCTATAAAATTAAAGTAGGTCGTACCGCCGAAAATGCTGTAGGTAATTCACTTACGCAATATGCACGAATTGTTTACGATGAAAGAATTGACAATCCTGTTTTCTTATCGCAACTGCAAACCTGCAACGACGATACTGTAACTGCTACACTTCGCTGTCGCTCAATTCTTACAACTGAAGCGCGTGTTTTCAAACAAAGGGAACTTTCCATGGGAAATACTGCCTCGGCATTTGAAACTGCAGGTTATATTTTAATTAATCCGGCTGTTTACAATTCAGTAGAGGAGAACACAATGAAAAAAATCCATATATTTCCAAATCCTGCAGTTGATAAAATATACTTCACAAACAATCCATTTCGAGAAAATAGTATTGAAATTTTCAACTTAAGCGGTATAAAAGTAAAAGCAACAAATACTACTGATAATTTTATTGATGTAGAAGATTTACAAAAAGGCTATTATTTTATTAAATTCGCAACCGGACATATATATAAATTCGTAAAACAATAAATTACAAAATGAAACACATTATTTTTATTCTGATTTTTTCTTGGATATTTGTTTCAAACAACGCATTTTCACAAAAAGAGCCTATCGAAAAGGGGAAGTTCGAGTCTACATGGCAATCATTAAGTCAGTATAAGGTTCCGGATTGGTTTCGGAATGCTAAATTTGGTATTTGGGCGCATTGGGGTCCACAGTGCGAACCCGAAGAAGGCGATTGGTATGCCCGGTTCATGTATGTGGAGGGAAGCAGGGAATACAAAGCACATTTGAAAAAATACGGCCATCCTTCTGAATTTGGTTTTAAAGATGTTTGTAATGCATGGAAAGCTCAAAACTGGAATCCTGAAGAGTTAGTAAAACTTTACAAACAAGCGGGAGCACGTTATTTTTTCGCTATGGCAAATCATCACGATAATTTTGATAATTACGACAGTAAATATCAACCTTGGAATTCAGTAAATATCGGACCCAAAAAAGATATTATCGGTGGCTGGGAAAAAGCAGCGAGAAAGTATGGAATGTACTTTGGCGTGAGCAATCATGCAGCACATGCATGGCTTTTTTACGAAACTTCTCAATTAGCTGATAAAAAAGGCGAAAAAGCAGGTATTCCTTACGATGGGAATCTTACAAAAGAAGATGGTAAAGGAAAATGGTGGGAAGGATATGATCCGCAGGAATTATATGCTCAACTGCATACTCCAAGCGAAGGGTATGAAAATCCGGGAAATATTCACAAACAATGGAATTGGGGGAATGGCGCTTCAAAACCTTCGGAAGATTACATTACGCGGTTTTACAACCGTACAATCGATCTAATAAACAAGTACAATCCTGATATGATTTATTTCGATGACACCGCGCTTCCGTTTTGGCCTGTAAGTAACGCGGGAGTTGAAATTGCAGCGCATTTTTATAATCATAATCTCAAGCAGACGAAAGGAAAATCGGAAGGAGTTATTTTTGGGAAAGTTCTTACCGATGATCAGAAAAAAGCGATGGTTTGGGATGTAGAAAAAGGTGCACCCGATAAAATTCAGGAGCAACCATGGCAAACCTGCACTTGTATTGGCGAGTGGCATTATCGTCGTGAAGTTTATAATCAAAACAGGTACAAACCGGTAGAAAAAGTAATTAAAATGCTCGTTGATGTGGTAAGTAAAAACGGGAATATGCTTTTAAACGTCCCTGTAAGAGGCGATGGAACAATTGATGACAAAGAATTAAAAATTGTGCAACAAATTGGTGAATGGTTGAAAATAAACAGTGAAGGAATCTATGATACACGTCCATGGAAAAAATTTGGCGAAGGACCGACTTTTAATACTTCAAACCCTATTAATGCACAAGGGTTTAATGAGGGAAAACTCAATTACACTGCGGATGATATCCGGTTTACGGCTAAGAAAAACATTGTTTACGCGTTTGTTATGGGTAAACCAACTACAACACAAGTTTCAATTTCTTCTTTTGGAACTGATGAGCCGGAAAAAATCGCAATAAAAAAAGTCGAATTATTGGGCTATGGCAAAGTAAAATTTCAACAAAACAAAAACGGTTTACAAATTTGGCTGCCAATATTACATAAACCAACAGATTATGTTTTGACATTTAAAATTACACCCAAAAATTAAAATTACAACTGATAGGAGAGCGACAATTTCAACATTCTATCTAACAGATTAAACTGTTTTGCTGTAGAAAGAACATAAGCCATATCTATTTTCAATGTGCCCAAAGCGTAACCTCCACCCAGTGCAAAGTGGCTTCTAAATCCTTTTATTGGAGATTCATGAAAATATCCGGCACGTAGAAATAACAAGTTGTTCGACGAAAATTCAACGCCTGTAGAATAAGAAACTTCTTTCATTTCTTCAGTAAATCCTCCGGGTGCATCGCTGAACGAAAGTAATGCCCCTTTAAGTGTAGAAGTGTTTTCATAATTTGTATATCCATTTTGTGTAGGTACAAGCAGTTTATTTATATCGGCATTTATGGATATTTGTTTGTTCTCATCAATTGGGAATGTAAATGAACTGCCCAAACGTAGATTTGCAGTTAGAAATTTTGTTGTTGTGTAATTGTCAAACGAAATCTTTGTTCCGATATCAGAAATATTTATTCCAAGTGCTAAAATGTTATTATAGAGACTTTTACGATAGAAAGCACCTATGTTAGCAGTGAAACCATTACCTGCATAAACTTCATTTTCGCCTGTGAAGTTAAGTTCATTGTAAAGATTTGAATTTATATAACGTAAAGCCAGTGATGCTGAAAAATCATCGGTAAATTTGTGTGCAATTGCTCCATCAATATAAAATTCGTACAAGTTGGTACGCATATCAATATAATCGGCATTTTGTGAGAAAGTAATTTTGCCTTTTAATAAATATCCTGCCGACATACTCAGTGAGTTATTGTTGCTCAAATGGTAAAAGCCTGATAAATAAGTCATTTTGTAAGTTCTCATTAGTGAGCTTAGCCACGATGAGTAGGAAAGTGATACTCCTTTCTCACTTTCGGAAAAAACGTACTTGGCTGGATTCCAAAATTGTGAATATACATCAGGCGATGTTGCAACACCTGTACTGCCCAAACTTGCACCACGAGCGTCGGGAGCAATGGTTAAAGAAGGTACAGCATGAAGCACCGGGTTTGTTATTTGCGATTGCAAAACAGTGTATGAGATTAACCCCGAAAATATGAGAATAAAATGTTTGAAAAAAGTATACATTATAGAAAAATCGTTGATTATCAAACTCAAAAGTAATTGAAAATTTTTACATTTATATATGTTTTAAAATTAATCGGATAAATATTAGTTTTGTAGAAGAGTTTGATGCTTTCAAATGTATTAAGAGAAAAACAAAACATTATAAAAATGAAAAGTTACCGCAAAGAATTATGGTTTAATGTACCCAACCGGAGAGGTTTTGAGAATATAACTTCAATTATTGAACGTTGTGTAGCCGAAAGTAAAATTGTTGAAGGTTTAGTTCTTGTAAATGCCATGCACATTACTGCAAGTGTTTTTATTAATGATGATGAGTCCGGTCTTCATCACGATTTCGAACTTTGGCTTGAAAAACTTGCTCCGGAAAAACCTTACAGCCAATATCGTCACAACGGGTATGAAGACAATGCCGATGCACATTTGAAACGAACCATTATGGGGCGTGAAGTAGTAGTGGCTATTACCAATGGCAGACTCGATTTGGGACCTTGGGAACAAATATTTTATGGTGAGTTTGATGGTAAACGTAATAAACGTGTGCTTGTAAAAATTATCGGTGAGTAATATTATTAAATTATTAGTAAAAAGTTCATAAGGTTCATAAGGTTTATGGTTTATATGTTAGTAATCCAAGTTATATTTGAGCTTTAAATAAAAGCTTATTATATAAAAATCGAAATAAATCATAATGCAGGTCAAATTCCATGATCTTGGTTTTTTGTTCATTTTACATTTCAGAAATTTTTTTCTGAGACGAACTATTCTTTTAATTACGTTTTTAAGTTGTTTTTTTACGATTTCAGCATTAGGAAAATTTACTAAAAGTAATTTAGATTCTGTACATAAAATAATTGCTGAAAAATTTGAGGTTGAGTTGCTCGAAAAATTTTATATAATGTATGGCAATCAATTTTCAGAAGAAATCAAAAACGAAAATTACAGGCGTGCTCTGCTTGCTGAAAGATTACAATTAGAGTTGCCATACAATGAAAAAGAATTCCGGAATTTTGATGAATTTATCAAGATTACAGCTCCTTCCGACAAAGCGTTTCTGGCATTACAAAATCTCATTGCTGCCGATATTGAAGCAAAAAAATGGAAGACTGCTGCCACTGTTGTTCGAAAATATCAACCATTTTTTGGGTATAATAATGTGAGAATTAACCATTTGCTCGAAATGTTAAACTCTTCAACAGATGCTTCTGTAACAATAAAACCACTCGCAGAAACTGTTAACACAGAACAAGGAGGTGAATTTTCCCCGGTTTTTCCATCGGGCGAAAAGCGTATGTATTTTTGCGGTACCGGCAGAACTGATAATATTGGAGGTGAAGATATTTTTGTTTCAGAACGCGTTGGAGATGCTTGGGACAAACCTCAGGTTATCAATGAATTTTCTACTTCGAAATTTAATGATGCACCGTTAAGCATTTCGGCCGATGGTACCCAAATGTTATTTGTCAGAAACGGAAAATTTTATACTGCACAAAAAACTTCAGTTAGTTGGACAATACCGAAATTTCTCGAAGGTCCGTTTTACAACTTCGGGAATGTGCTCGATGGCGCTTTTACTCCGGATGGAAAAGGCATATTATTTACTACTCTAAAACCCGATAAACTTAACGATTTGTTTACTGAAATGAGTGATTCCTTTCAGCAAACAGATATTTTTATTTGCTTGCGCGATGACAATAATAATTGGAGTCAGCCAATAAACTTAAGCTCTACCATAAATACCCAACAAAATGAACGTTCTCCCTTTTTGCATGCCGATATGAAAACACTTTATTTTAGCTCTGATGGTCATGGTGGATTTGGGAAAATGGATGTTTACAAATCGGTAAGACTATCGGATTCTTGCTGGACGTGCTGGAGTGAGCCTGAAAATATTGGAAAAGAACTGAATACCATCGGTGACGATATAGGTTTTAAAATCAATGTGAATGGAGATAAAGCTTATTTTGCCCGAAGTAATAATGCAGTTGCGAACGTTTCGCTTTTGTTGCTGATGGATATATCGGGGAGTATGACAGGACAAAAACTTAACAAAATTAAAACATTCGCTCGTAATATATTTAAACAGTCAGTAAATACTGAAATAGCCATACTTACTTACGCAGGACAATGCAATTCACCGCTAACTGATAGTTGTGGTTTTGATGCTTCTTTGCGTGTGAAATATCAGTTTATTGATAATTTGGTCACAACCGGAAAAACAACAACATCCGAAGCATACAAGGCGGCAGTTATGTACCTTCAACGAAACTCGAATACCGAATCCCAACAAAAATTTATTGTTGTTTTAACAGATGAAGACGTTTGTGTGTGTAATAAAGCCGACATTGCGTTCAAATTAATGCAAAAATCAGGTTTATCAGGTATTTGTCAAACACTGGTTTTCGATGTTTCGGAGGACAGAGTGTTGTTTTCAAACTTTAAAACTGAAAATCCTGCATCATTCGCAAGCAAAATTTTATTACATTTTAAGGGAATGAATAAAAATATTACTTCCGATAATCTGGGACTTACCGGCACAGAAGATTTATATGAAGCTGTTTTGCCTGTCAAAATGCGACCGGGTATTGTTTCTACAGTATGGGGAAAAATAAAAAATGTTGCTGAAAAGCCTGTTTCAACAAAACTGGTTTGGAACGACATTTCGAGTGAGAAAAATATAGGAGTGCTTTATTCTGATCCTGCCGATGGCAGTTATTATCTTGTTTTACCACACGGCAAGTTTTATTTGTATTATGCCCAGGCTGACAGCATGATCAATGAAAGTTTTCATATGGATTTAAAATCGGAAACAAATGCAAAACATCTTGAAAATGATATGCGTTTATTCAAAATTGAGGAACTTGTAAATTCAGGCGAAGCACTCAGACTTAATAATGTTTTCTTTAATTTTGATGAGAGTACTCTTTTACCTGCATCGATAGCTGAATTGAAACGATGGGCTGAAATTATTAAAAACCGAAAATTAAAAGTTGAGATTTCAGGGCATACAGATAGCGTAGGAGGGGAGCAGTACAACCTGAAACTGTCAGAAAAACGCGCAGAAGCAGTACGAATGTTTCTGATATCTCAAGGATGTAATCCTGAATTACTACAAGCAATCGGATATGGAAAAAGTAAACCGGGCAATTCAAATGATTCTGAACAAGGGAGGGCACTTAACCGAAGAGTGGAATTGAAAATTAAAGGTTTAATGTGAAATTTAAAAACAAATTTAAACATGTCACAAAATTCTGACTTAGTAATAAAACAATTTGATTACAACTCCGATTTATACAAAGCTGAACTCAAATTAAGGAATGAAGTTTTACGTATTCCGCTTGGAATGAGTTTGTATGATGAAGATTTATCAACTGAAAATTCACAATGGCATATCGGAGCTTTTTTTGAATCTGAATTGGTGGGAGTTTTGTTACTTGTACCAATCGGGAATAATGTAATTAAAATGCGACAGGTAGCAGTAAATTTTCCTTTTCAGGGTAAGCAAATTGGTTCAAAACTTGTTTCGTTTGCAGAAAATCTTGCTGTTTTGCATGGCTTTAATAAAATGACTTTACATGCAAGGCAAACAGCAGTACCTTTTTACCTGAAACTTGGTTATGAAATAGTGAGTGATGAGTTTACCGAAGTAACCATTCCGCACTTTAAGATGCAAAAATCGTTAGGAAATATAGGGTAATTTTTTTTTTGAAAAAATTTATAACACTTGTATAAAATAGTGAGAGGGCATTCCTTTCGGAGTGCCCTCTCTGACATAAGTATATATGTGAATGTCTGTTCGAATGTTGATGAAAATAATCCTTCGGGTGCTTTCTGATACATTTGCAGATGTACAATGCAAGCTTTTGTGAGTTTGCGCTGAATAAATTCCGTTTTGAATTTCAGTTCGTTTTTCTCGTTCGGCTATAAGTCGATTTTGAAAAACTTTTCTGTTTCATCAAGGTTTTAATCTGCTAAGTTTCTGGTTTAAATTTGCATTTTTTCCGCCTTAAATTTCAGTCCGGTTCTTTGGGAATCGCTCTTTCAATTTTTATTTGGAATTAGAAAACTACTTTTCTATAACAATTACTTGTTAGAGTTTATTCGTTTTCCTGCAAACTTTCGGGGGGATTCTTCCTGTTTCTACCTTTCAGTAATTTGCAGTCTGAAATTTCCCTTTCTAAACTTCCGTTTCAGAAAATTACATCTGACTTTTGCTTTGCTTAACACTTTTTTGTTGTCGAATCTTTTTCAAGTTTCGTTTCAACAAAACTCTTTTGCTTCAGTATCCCGATTTGCGCATCGAATTGCTGCCTAAACAACATCCTCTATATACTTCAGTCATGCCCGCTAGGACACTTCTTGGTAGTATTATTGCGTTTTTCGTTCAATTCTCTGCTTAATATGCGTGCATCCGGTTGACGTTTTCACATCATGGTTTGCTTGCTTTAACTTCCATTGTCGCACTGTTTCATTATTGTACATCCTGTTGAGGGATTTCCATTGATTACTTCATGCTCCTTTTTCCGTTTTCCTCTTGCCTGCTTACGGGTGGTGTGCCTTTTGTCAGGTAATTGGTATAAGCTTTGAGTTTCCACTTATGCATCAAGAGATTTTACATGTTCCCATCAATATTGCTATTGGGGGGGGTACCATCGTGCTGCATCGTTTTCTGTCTGTGTAATACTCTATTGGTATTTCTGCCTCTAAAACTGTCAGGTGTTAAGCCTGTATTTAGTTAACTGTCTGCTTTCCCCGGACTTTAAATTTTTCGTGTGCTGCATCGCACGGAACTTTGGATTTGCTTTCAGGGGCTTTATGCTCCTTGCGCTTTTCCGATAACCCTTATCTGACAAGGTGAGTTGTCTTCGTGTGGTTTTTCCCGGCTACCCGGCTTGCCTGTCGGCGGAACCGACAAGTTGCGTTAATTAAAACGCACCATTTATAATCTGTTGAGTCCAACCCTCATGCGACGAACAAATTGGTAAATACCTTCTGACCGCTGGTCTTGCTATACATCTCGTTGCACGCTTGCGCACACAACACAGGAGATAACTTTTTCCGAACTATCAGTTCGCATTTCATCCAAAATGTTAATTCGCCTTTGCGTTTGGAAACGGCGTTTTTAACTTTCAGTTTTTTTGGCTTATCAACATTTCAAAGATCGTTCAGCATTTTGCTTATGTCTCAAGCCGAAGCTTGTTTTGCAAATATAAAACATCGGCAATGCGTTTTGCAAGTTTTTTTGCCTGTAGTTATTAACAACTTATAAACACAAGTTATCAACAGTTTAAAGTGATAATATACAGATGAATAAAAGAAAATTGTTGAAAACTTTAAAAAGTATTTTTGGTTTTACTTGCTTAATAATGAATTTTTCATTGCAAATATTCAAATATTTTTTTCAAAGATATTTTGTAATTTTATCAAAACAATACGAAAAATTGCGTAGTAATAAACATTCGTTTTGAAAATAAATCAAAAAATAACTGCTGATATCATTTCCGAAAAAATATTTCAAGAGTTCAGGTAAGATTTTACCTGAAAGAGCCTCCTACGATATCGAGCAATTCGGCCGTAATTGCTTGCTGGCGTTGTTTGTTGTATTCCAATGAAAGTTCTTCGAGCAAATCGTCGGCATTATCGTCGGCAATTTGCATTGCTACAGTGCGTGCAGCATGTTCCGAAGCATAAGCATCGAGCATGGTAGCATAAATTCTGAGGTTCTGCACAATAGGAATAAGTCGGGTAATAACTTCTTCCTTGCTTGGTTCAATAATATAGTCGGCTTTAATCTGTCCTTTACCGTAGTATGAGAGTTCAAATGGAAGAAAAGTGTCCACAGCGAGTTTTTGTACTGCTTTGTTTACATAATGAAAATAAATTACTTTTACACGATCGATTTCATTTTTAACAAACATATCCATAAGCTGTTCAGCCAGTTTTCCGGCTTTTTCCAAATCCGGCTTTTCAGCCAGTTCATCAAAATTTCCCGCTACTTTAATTCCCAGTTTATTGCATGCCTGATACACTTTTTTGCCGATAGGGAAAATAATAATATCTTCTTTCCGTACATCACGATGCGTTTTTATGGATTGTTGCATACGTTTGATCAGAATATTATTGTAGTTTCCGCACAATGCGGAATTCGATGCAAAAACTACGATTGCCACTCTGTGCACATCTCTTATCCTGGTGAAAACTGAGTTAATTTCCTGGGCGGTGCTCAGGTAATTACGTAGAATTTCATTCAGGCGTTGCTGATAAGGTCTGAAACTGACAACAATACGTTCGGCTTTACGCAATTTTGCAGCGGAAACCATTTTCATCGCTGAAGTAATTTTCTGCGTCGATTTTACGGTTTGAATACGTGATTTTATTTCTTTTAACGAACTCAATTTTTAAATTATCAGTTGTAAGTTTAGTTTGAATTTTCAGTTTCATTATTTTCGGCAATTTCTGTTGCAACAGCCGAAGCTACATTCTCGATTATATTTGTTACTTTTTCGTCAATTATTCCTGTTTTTAGCACATCGAGCACATCGTTTTTATGCGATGTTTCGAGTATCGTCAGCAGATTTGCTTCAAATTCTTTAACTTTCGACAGTGGTACTTCACCGAGTAAACCCTGTGTGCCACAGTATAATACAGCAATTTGCTTTTCAACAGGCATCGGATTGTTTAATGACTGCGTAAGGAGAATTGTATTTTTTCTTCCTTTATCAATCGTCATAGTTGTTACGGCATCCATTTCGCTACCAAATTTGCTGAAAGCTTCAAGTTCGCGGAATTGCGCCTGATCAATTTTTAGTGTACCTGCCACTTTTTTCATCGCTTTTATCTGAGCATTTCCACCTACACGCGATACAGATATTCCCACGTTGATTGCAGGACGAATTCCCTGATTAAACAAATCAGTATCGAGGAAAATCTGTCCATCGGTAATGGAAATAACATTTGTGGGAATATATGCTGAAACATCGCCGGCTTGGGTTTCAATTATTGGAAGAGCTGTAAGTGACCCCCCACCTTTCACTTTACCACGAAGGCTTTCGGGTAAATCGTTCATTTTTTCGGCAACTTCCTGCCTGTTTATAATTTTGGCAGCCCGTTCGAGCAAGCGTGAGTGAAGATAAAAAATGTCGCCGGGATACGCTTCACGTCCGGAAGGACGACGTAATACAAGCGAAACTTCGCGGTATGCAACAGCTTGTTTTGATAAATCATCGTAAATAACCAGCGCATGTCTGCCTGTGTCGCGGAAAAACTCACCTACAGCAGCTCCGGCAAAGGGTGCAAAGTACTGTAAAGCAGCAGGATCGGATGCATTTGCGGCAATTATTATGGTATAATCGAGTGCCTGATGCCTACGAAGTGTTTCTACTATGGTAGCTACAGTAGAACCCTTTTGACCTATTGCCACATAAATGCAGTAAACAGGATTCCCATCTTCGAAATTTTTTCGTTGATTAATGATAGTATCAATGGCAATACTGGTTTTTCCTGTTTGGCGGTCTCCAATGATCAGTTCCCTTTGTCCGAGGCCAATGGGTATCATTGCATCAATGGCTTTTAAACCGGTTTGAAGAGGTTGATTTACAGGTTGACGAAAAATAACTCCGGGAGCTTTTCTTTCTAGCGGCATTTCAGTTAAGTTCCCTTTAAATTCTCCTTTTCCATCAATTGGTTCTCCCAATGGATTTATAACTCGTCCTAACATACACTCGCTCACCATTATTGAAGCCACATGTTTTGTACGTTTTACGGTAAACCCCTGTTTTATTCTGTTTGTAGGTCCGAGTAAAACAGCACCTACATTATCTTCTTCAAGATTCATCACAATGGCTTTCATGCCATTCTCGAATTCGAGCAATTCATTGGATTCGGCATTATTAAGTCCGTAAATACGTACCACACCATCGTTTACCTGCAATACACGTCCGGTTTCATCAAAATGTACTCCTGTATTTATACCCTCAAGTTGGTTACGCAATATTTCCGATACTTCACTTACCTTAATCTGATTTGTCATTTGTCTAATTATTACAAGCAATTATATGGCTTAGTATATTTATCCTTCATCTCTTTCAATCTGCGTGCTACACTTGCATCCCATTGCAAATTATCAACTTCAATTATAAATCCACCAATAATATCAGGATTGACATCTTTTTCCAACTCAACACTTCCACCTGTTTTAGCTTCTATCATCGAGATAAGTTTTTTTTCAGTTTCAACATTCGGTTCTGTTGCTGTTATCAGCCTCGCAATGTGAATATTGTTTTTTTTTCGGTGCAGATCGGTAAATTTCATTGCAGCAGGAATAAGAAAATCAATCCGATTTTTTTCAAACAAGAATTCTATAAATTGTGCTGTTTCTTTGCAGGGATTATCACCGAAAGAAGCATATATGATTTTCTTTTTTTCATCAATTTTCAGTGCAGGATTTTCAATAGAAAATCTAAGTTCGCTAACTTCTTCTGCTACTTTCAGAAAAGTACACATTTCTTCATATACTGCTTTTTCTGCATTATTATCGGCAGCAAAACTGTAAAGTGCTGTTGCGTATCGTGTTGCGATTAATCCCCTATTCATACCTAAATATTAAAGTCAGGATTTGTTTATGTACATTTCATCTATCAGCCGATTAATCAATTCCATTTGTTCATCGGAAGTGTCAAGTTGTGTTTTAATGAGTTTTTCAGCAACATCAACCGAAAGAGTTGCAATAATTCGCTGAACATCGCGCATGGCTTCTTCTTTCTCTTTTTCGATTGCTTGACGTGCTTTTTCAATCATTCTTTCTCCCTCTACTCTGGCTGCATCACCTGCTTGATGTACTATTTCTTGTGCCGATTTGGTAGCTTCGTTAATTATGCGTAAGTGTTCCCTATTTGCTTTATTAATTAGCGTAGCACTTTCTTTACGGAGTTTTTCCGACTCTTCACGCGCTTTTTGTGCTTCGAGTAGCGATTCGGTAATAAACTCCCGCCGTTCGTCTATCATCTTTAAAATCACCGGGAAACCGAATTTTATGAGTATGAATACTACTATCCCGAATGATATAAGCATCCAGAAAAGCAGACCGGGATCGGGACTTAATAATGACATAACTGATTTTTATAAAAGATTAATAAGAGAATAAATGCCTAAATTCGTTGTTTTACATTTACTACAAACCAAAAAAGTGAAATTAAAGAATAAACCCGCAAACAACTATGGCAAAAAGCGATACTGCATCGATAAACGCTGCTGCAATGATCATATTCATACGGATGTCGTTTGTTGCTTCGGGCTGGCGGGCAATACCGTCCATAGCTGATTGACCTACTTTACCGATACCAAAGGCTGCACCTAATGCTGCTAAACCTATTCCTATGCCCGCACTAAGTTTTCCTAAGCCTGATGCTGCTGTTGCTTGTAAAATAATAGTTAATAACATAATCTTTTGTGTTTAATGATGAATTGTGATTGATTTTTCTTCCTTTTTATGTGATTCTACTCTGGCTAAACTAATGAAAATAGCAGTGAGTAATGTAAAAACGTAGGCTTGAATATAGGCTACTAAAAATTCTACCATGCCTAAAAAAATGCTGAAAATAATTGAAATAACAGTCATTCCTGCGTTTATTCCCAAGCCCATTTTTACAGTTACAAATATAACACTTGTTAGTGCAAGAATAATCGAATGTCCTGCTAAAATGTTCGCAAACAAACGAATCATTAAGGCAAAAGGTTTCATGAAAATACCTACAAGTTCAATAAGAGGCATTACCGGTAAAGGAACTTTTAGCCACAACGGTACATCGGGCCATAGTATTTCATGCCAGTATTCTTTTGAACCTTTTATATTTACAATCAAAAAAGTAATAAAAGCTAATACAAAAGTTACGGTAATATTACCTGTTACATTGGCTCCGCCTGGAAAAACAGGAATAATACCAATCAGATTATTAATGAAAATAAAGAAAAATAATGTCAATAAATAGGGAGCATATTTTTTTGCATGTTTCCCCAGCGACGATTTGATGACATTATCATAAATATCTGTAATAAATATTTCCATAAATACCGAGTAGTTGCTTCCGGGCACAAACCCGTTTTGTTTATATGAACGTGCTAATGGAATGATGAGAATTATAAGCAAAAAACTACTCAATAAAAGAGAAAGTGAATTTTTAGTGAGTGAAATATCGAATGGTCGTTGCTGAATGCCATTTTCATTTGTTTCTACAATTTTTCCCTGAAACTTCCCTTCGTGTGCAATTGAAAAACCTTTGAAAGTACCACTTTCATGGAAACGTGAACTTAAAAAAACATGAAAGCCTTTACTTTTACTATACAAAATTACAGGAAGAGGAACATAAATCTCATGATTGTTAATTTTGGCAATTTGCCATTCATAAGCATCAGCCACATGATGCAATATCAATTCTTTAACATCAATTTCCTCACTTGATTTGTGTATATCTGATGATTCTGACGCATTTGCATACTGATTCATTCCGTGTAAAAGCAGTACAAATAATATGAAATGTAATATTTTTTTATTCAACCTGTCCATTTTCACGGTTTTGTTTCACGGTTTTTTCAGTTTGCGAAAAAAAATATAACTCCATTAGCATATACAAAAAATAAAAAGCTCCGAATGTGAAAATTAGCTCTCTGGCCTTTTCTTTCAGCAAAACGTATAAAATAATAATCATCAAAGCCGATAGAAAAAATTTTGAGAGCTTGATAATCATATATATATTAACAACCCGTTGAGGATTGTCTCTGTTAATATTGGTTAGTACATTTATTACAGACAATCCATTCACCAGAAAGAATGATGGTATAAGTGGATATAATGCGATGTTTTCCAGTTTGAGAAATGAGTAAAGGAACCACCATCCACCCCATCCGGTAATTAAAATAACCAGTGTAAATATCAACAGAAGCTTATTTTTGGTTTTATACATTAAATTCATTTAATTTTCGGCTTTTTCAACGCAAACATACACTTCGTTATTAAATACTTCGCAAAATCCGCTTTCAATTTCAATTCTACCTAAAGGCAAATCATTCTCCGAAAATTTTATGATACCTTTTTTCAGCGCTGCGATAATCGGAGTATGATTTCGCAAAACTGTGAAATTTCCACCTACACCCGGTAGTGTTACCGAATCTACAGTTCCGGAGAATAGAGTTTTTGCAGGGGTAAGAATTTCAAGTATCATACTTTTTAACCTGATTTTTTAATTTTCTGACGCTATGCTTCTTTTTTTCTTGCCATTTTAAGTAATTGATGACCTTTAGCAATTGCTTCGCTAATTGTTCCAACATTCAGGAAAGCCATTTCGGGCATTTCATCGAGTTGACCATCAAGTATCATTTTAAAGCCATGTATGGTGTCTTCTATACTCACCATCACACCCGGTATTCCTGTAAATTGGGCTGCCATATGTAAAGGTTGTGACAAGAATCGCTGTACTTTACGTGCCCGTTGAACTGTTTTTTTATCTTCATCAGATAATTCTTCCATCCCAAGAATTGAAATTATATCCTGTAATTCCTTATTTCGCTGGAGTATTTGTTTTACTCTTTGTGCCGTTTCATAATGTTCGTCACCTACTACCGAAGGGTTCAAAATTCGAGAAGTTGATTCTAACGGATCAACAGCAGGAAAAATGCCAAGTTCTGCAATTTTACGACTTAAAACTGTAGTAGCATCAAGATGGCTGAATGTTGTGGCAGGAGCAGGATCGGTAAGGTCATCGGCCGGAACATACACAGCTTGAACCGAAGTAATAGATCCTTTTTTGGTTGAAGTGATTCTTTCCTGCATTCGTCCCATTTCGGTGGCTAGTGTAGGCTGATAACCTACGGCAGAAGGCATGCGTCCGAGCAGTGCCGAAACTTCTGATCCGGCCTGTGTGAAACGAAAAATATTATCAATGAAAAACAAAATATCATGTCCGCTTTCACCGCCGGAGTCGCGAAAAGATTCGGCTATGGTAAGCCCTGACAATGCTACTGATGAGCGTGCACCGGGAGGTTCATTCATCTGCCCAAAAACGAGTGTTGCCTGAGATTTAGCCAACTCTTCAGGGTCAACTTTTGATAAATCCCAGTCGCCTTCTTCCATCGCTTTCTTAAATGCATCGCCATAGCGTATAACATTCGATTCAATCATTTCGCGCAGAAGGTCATTTCCTTCGCGTGTGCGCTCACCAACACCGGCAAAGACCGAAAAGCCGTTGTGTTTTTTTGCAATATTGTTGATAAGTTCCATGATTATCACGGTTTTACCAACGCCTGCACCCCCAAATAAACCTATTTTTCCTCCTTTAGCATAAGGGGCGAGTAAATCGATAACCTTGATGCCGGTAAATAAAACGCTTTCGGTAGTGGTAAGGTCTTCAAATTTGGGAGGTTCGCGATGTATAGGACTCGATTCTTTTTTATTCAGATTGCTCATTCCATCGATGGCATTGCCGGTTACATTAAGCAAGCGTCCTTTAACCTGATTTCCTACAGGCATTGTAATAGGGCTTCCGAGGGGAGTAACTTTTAAACCACGTTGCAAACCATCGGTGCTGTCCATTGCTACACATCGAACTGTTTGCTCACCAATGTGCTGCTGAACTTCAAGTATCAGGTGATTTCCATTTCCACGATCAACACTCAAAGCATCGTAAATAGCCGGCAGTCTAATGTCATCTTCCTGTTCGAATTCAAAATAAACATCGACAACCGGGCCAATTATTTGTGAAATAAAACCGGATTTTTCCATTAAAAAATTTGAATTAATATTTATGAATAAGTTATCAGAATAAAAAACTATTCACTTTTGCAAAACTAATTCAAATTTTTAAAAAAATGTTCATTCAGGAGTTAAAACATCTAATTCTTCAGAATTATTTCGCTACATCTGCAGAAAAAATCAAACAGAAGTAACCGGTAAAAAAAACGACAGCAGGAAAAAACCTGTTGTCGTTTTCTGAAGAAATATTTAAGTTCGTTCAGGACTTTTCTGACATTTTTTTTATTAATCCAATTTTAGCACTGCAAGGAAGGCTTTTTGTGGAACCTCTACATTGCCTATCTGTTTCATGCGTTTTTTTCCTTTTTTCTGTTTTTCAAGCAGTTTACGTTTTCGTGTAATATCGCCGCCGTAACATTTAGCCGTAACGTCCTTGCGTACAGCTTTGATAGTTTCGCGGGCAATTATTTTTGCTCCGATAGCAGCCTGTATGGCAATATCAAATTGCTGACGCGGAATTAATTCTTTTAGTTTTTCACACATTCGGCGTCCGAGTGTAACTGCATTATCGAAATGAATGAGCGATGAAAGTGCATCGACCGATTCGCCGTTGAGCAAAATGTCAAGTTTGATAAGTTTTGATGGGCGATAACCGTTCATATGATAATCGAAGGATGCATAACCTTTGGAAATGCTTTTTAGTTTATCATAAAAATCGAAAACTATTTCGCCCAATGGCATATCAAAAATTAATTCCATGCGGTTGCCGGAGATATACTCCTGTTTAATCAATTCACCACGCTTGCCCAAACAAAGTGTCATTATTTGTCCGATATAGTCAGTGCGGGTGATAATTGAAGCACGAATGTATGGTTCCTCAATGCGGTCAATCAGCATTATATCGGGTAAGCCGGAGGGGTTGTGTACTTCAATCATTTCATCTTTTTTGGTGAAAACCTTATACGAAACGTTTGGAACAGTGGTGATTACGTTCATGTTAAACTCTCGGTCGAGCCTTTCCTGAACAATTTCCATGTGCAGCATACCTAAAAATCCACATCGAAAACCAAAACCCAGAGCCGCCGAAGATTCAGGTTCAAAAGTGAGTGAAGCATCGTTGAGCTGCAGTTTTTCGATAGAAGAGCGTAAATCTTCAAAATCTTCTGTTTCGATAGGGTAAACCCCTGCAAAAACCATTGGTTTCACTTCTTCGAAACCACTGATAGCTTTTTCACAAGGGCGTTTTACATGGGTTATGGTATCGCCAACTTTAACTTCTTTTGAGGTTTTAATTCCTGAAATAATATATCCTACGTTGCCGGCACTCAATTCGTAAGTAGGAATCATGTCCAGTTTAAGCACTCCAATTTCATCAGCATCGTACTCTTTTCCTGTATTTACAAACTTTACTAAATCGCCTTTTCGGATGGTACCATTTTCAATTTTAAAATAAGCAATAATGCCACGGAACGAATTGAATACCGAATCGAAAATTAAGCATTGAAGGGGAGCTTCCGGATCGCCTTTGGGAGCCGGAATACGAGCGATAATTGCCT
The DNA here is from genome assembly GCA_964396515.1 of uncultured Paludibacter sp. Taxonomy (GTDB): domain Bacteria; phylum Bacteroidota; class Bacteroidia; order Bacteroidales; family Paludibacteraceae; genus Paludibacter. The sequence continues at coordinate 16,791 of CAYNGF010000015.1, read as the reverse complement.
GAAGAATTTCCTCAACGCCCATTCCGGTTTTTCCGCTGGCTCGTATAATATCATGAGGTTTACATCCCAGTAAATCCACAATCTGATCTTCAACTTCTTCGGGCATTGCGCTGTCCATATCCATCTTGTTCATAACCGGAATAATTTCCAGGTCGTGCTCAATAGCCATATAAAGATTGGATATGGTTTGAGCCTGTATGCCCTGCGTAGCATCAATGATGAGCAATGCACCTTCGCAGGCAGCAATCGATCGGGAAACTTCGTAGGAAAAATCAACATGTCCCGGAGTATCAATCAAATTTAATATATAGTCTTCGCCATTCAGCCTGTAATTCATTTGTATGGCATGACTTTTTATCGTTATGCCACGTTCACGCTCCAGGTCCATATTGTCAAGTACCTGAGCCTGCATTTCATTTTGAGCCACAGTATTTGTATATTCCAGCAAGCGGTCGGCAAGGGTGCTTTTCCCGTGATCGATGTGAGCAATAATGCAAAAATTGCGGATTCTGTTCATTCCTTTATTTTCAATGTTTTTTCGAAGTGCAAAAGTACGCAAAAAAAATCATTTTATTAATCTGATTAAATTGTCAAATTGTAGTTGGTTTTAAACTATGGATTTATGCCAAGTTGCCTGTAAGTTTCGCGCATGGCTTCTTCATTGTCGGTGATAATTAACAGTGAATCACCTTCTTCAAGGTAAGTGTTCCCGCGCGGTATGAAATAACTCTTACCACGTTTTACCATTACCAGTAGGGTTTGATCCGGTAGCGAAATATCCATTACTCTTCGCCCGTTTTCAAGCATTGGTTTAGTTACCGAAATTTCGCACATGGCTGATTTTATTTCGTCTGAAAATTCAACATCGAATTCTTTTAGTTGTCGTCTGCGCGGAATTGGTAATGTCAGTTGCAACCAGTTAGCCATACTGTACACTGTTGTCCCTTGTAAAAGTAAAGAGATAATTGTGATAAAGAACACAATATTGAACATCATATTTGCATGTGGAATTTCATTAATGAGCGGATAGGTCGCAAAAATAATCGGTACTGCGCCACGTAAACCAACCCAGGAACTGTAAAGTTTAGCTTTAGGTGTTAAACTACTGAAAGGTAACAAGGATATGAAAACAGACAAGGGGCGTGAAAAAAATATCATAAACAAACTGATAACAATCCCTAAGCCTGCAACGGGCAGTAATTCGGTAGGATTTACCAGCAGTCCAAGCGAAAGAAACATAATAATTTGGGAGAGCCAAGTTAGCCCATCGAAAAATTTCAAAGTACTGCGTTTGTGTACAAACCTGCGATTACCAATCAGTAAACCACCAATATATACTGCCAAGTATCCATTTCCCCCAATAAAATTTGTGAATCCGAAAATAAAGAACATAAGTGTTAGTAACAGTACCGAATAAAGTGCATCGTTATCCAGATTAATTTTTTTAATGATAAAAACACTCAGCCGTCCAAGCAAGTAACCTGACAATCCACCAATTAAGAGTTGTTTGAGAAACATAATTAAAACTTCCCATCCACTGATAACAGGATTTTGAATGAGTTGAATCATTACAATTGTGAGTATGAAAGCCATGGGGTCGTTACTTCCACTCTCGAGTTCGAGCAAAGGTCGTAAATTTTGCTTCAACGAAAGTCCTTTGGAACGAAGAATAGAAAAAACAGAAGCAGAGTCGGTAGAAGACATTATGCTTGCAAGCAGCAGCGACTCAAAAAGCGTAAATGTAACAGTATGGATAATATTATTGGTGACATACCAAATGAAAACTCCTGTAATAAGTGCAGTAAGAAATACACCTATGGTTGCCAAAACTATTCCGGGTACAAAAACCGGTTTTATTTCTGCAATGCGTGTATCGAGTCCTCCTGAAAACAGAATAATATTCAATGCTATAACCCCGATATATTGTGCCAGTCGGGGAGAGGAGAATTCTAATCCAAGACCATCGTGACCTACAATAAATCCGATCATCAAAAATAAAAGCAAAGTTGGAAGCCCGAATCTGTTGCCCGCTTTCCCAATAATTAAACTTAAAAAAAGGAGTAATGAGCCTATCAGAATGTATAGTTCGAAAGAAAGTTCCATGAATGTTGAAAATATTTAGTGTAGCAGCAAAGTTAATAAATCAAGCGAAAAACATTACAAATCAAATGTGTAATAAATGTTTTTTCAGAAAATTTGAATATTTGGTTTCAAAATGGAATTTTTATTTTGTAGTTACGAAAAAAGTACCTATATTTGCACCCGCAAAACGAAAATGGTGCCATAGCTCAGTTGGTAGAGCAAAGGACTGAAAATCCTTGTGTCCCCGGTTCGATTCCTGGTGGCACCACAAATAAAAACGCTAATAGTCTTCAGAGTAGATTGTTAGCGTTTTTTGCTTTTGCGATTTGCACAACTTCTGGTTCGGCAGTAGAATCGTGTTATCAATTGATAATACATTTATAACCAAAAGTAACTTTCCGCCGAATATTTGTTATCTTTGCAGGCTTGTTTAAATAAATTTGATATTATTTACAAATGAAAGCCGACGATAATACAGCCGTTTTACTTTTACATTGCCCTGACCAACCCGGAATTCTTGCTACAGTTACCGAATTCATTAATCAGCATAAAGGAAATATTTTGTATCTCGATCAGTACGTAAATCGGGAGGAACAAATGTTTTTCATGCGTATAAAGTGGGATTTGACCGATTTCAGAATACCAAAGGAAAAAATAAGTGAATATTTTCAGGTTTTGCTTGCCGAAAGGTATCAAATGAATTTCAGACTTTATTTTTCGGACACCAAACCTCGAATGGCAATATTTGTATCGAAAATGGCACACTGCCTTTACGATTTACTGGCGCGTTATGCTGCAGGAGAATGGTATGTGGAAATTCCGCTCATTATCAGCAATCATCCCGACATGGAACCCGTAGCACAACAGTTTGGAATTCCCTATTTTTACTTTCCGATAAATAAAGAAAATAAAGCTGAACAGGAAAAAGCACAGCTTGATCTATTGCGTGAACACAAAATAACCTTTTGTGTGCTTGCGCGTTATATGCAAATTCTTTCGCCGGAATTTATTCAAAACTATCCTGATAAAATCATCAATATTCACCACTCATTTCTTCCCGCATTTGCCGGTGCAAAGCCCTATCATGCAGCACATGAGCGCGGTGTAAAAATAATCGGTGCTACAAGTCATTATGTTACCTCAGAATTAGATGCCGGACCCATAATTGAGCAGGATGTAACACGTATTTCGCATAAAGACACAGTAGAAGAACTTATAAAAAAAGGTCGTGATCTTGAAAAAATTGTTCTTTCCCGTGCTGTTGAAAAGCATATCGAAAGAAAAACACTTACCTACAAAAACAGGACGATTGTTTTTCAATAAAAAACGCTATTTTTGTGTAAATAATTCATCTGAAAAATAGAATTTTATGGAAGTAACACGCTTATTCGATTTGCTGGATAACTACCTCGAAAAATATCCGCAACAGGAAGCCGCACTGGCTTGCAAAAGAAATGGAAACTGGCGTAAATTCAGCATACAGGAATATGTTGAACTTACAAATGCCATCAGTTACGGAATGATGAAAATTGGAATAGTTGCCGGCGATAAAGTAGGCATAGTAAGCGGAAACCGTCCTGAATGGAACATGATAGATTTTGCAATTATGCAAATGGGTGCTGTATCAATTCCGATTTATCCCACGATTAGTCAGGACGATTACAGGCATATTCTGAATCATGCCGAAATGAAATTAATTTTCATTGAAGGTAAAGATTTGAAAAATAAACTTCAACCCATTTTGCCCGAAATAAAATCGCTGAAATTTATTTATACTTTCGACGATCAGGGCACTGATTTTCCGTTTCTTGATCAATTGATTGAGCTTGGTAAATCGAATCCTGAACCCGAAAAACTGAAAAAAATAAAAGCTGGAATCAAAGCCGAAGATTTGGCAACCATAATTTATACTTCGGGAACAACCGGCGCACAAAAGGGTGTTATGCTTTCGCATTCCAATATTGTAAATCAGCTAAAAAATCTTGAATCCACTCCTGCTAAGTGGAGCAAAACTGCTTTAAGCTTTCTTCCGCTGTGCCATGCTTACGAACGAATGTTGGTTTACCTATATCAATATTTGGGGATGTCGGTTTATTATGCCGAAAGTTTGGCAACCATTGCTGACAATATAAAAGAAGTAAATCCTACCATGATGTCGGCAGTGCCGCGTTTACTCGAAAAAATTTACGATAAACTCTATCTTGCCGGCAAGAATCTGTCATTTATACAAAAGGTTATTTATTACTGGGCTTTTAACCTGGCTACACATTATCAATTGGAAGGAATGTCGGCCTGGTATAAATTTAAACTGAAAATTGCCGACAAACTCATTTATTCGAAATGGCGTGCTCGGTTAGGAGGAAATTTTGATATTGTGGTTTCAGGAGGTTCGGCACTTCAACCACACATGGGTTCATTTTTCTCAGCAATGGGAATGCCGGTTTTCGAAGGTTATGGCTTAAGCGAAACTTCGCCTGTTATTGCTGTGAGTCAGCGGGGGAAAAATGGGCGTAAGTTTGGTACTGTTGGTCCTCCGCTACCGGGTGTTGAAGTAAAATTAGGTGATAGAGATGAAATTCTTTGTCGTGGACATAATGTAATGATGGGCTATTACAAAGACCCTGAACTTACAGCACAGGTGATAGATGCTGATGGTTGGTTCCATACCGGCGATACCGGAAAATTCACGCCCGAGGGTCAGTTAATTATTACCGGACGACTCAAAAGTATTTTTAAAACTTCATTCGGAAAATACGTAAATCCACAGGCCATTGAATCGAAATTTACCGAATCGCCATTTATCGACCAGATGATAGTGGTGGGTGAAAACAAAAAGTTCGCAGCAGCACTTATTTCACCCGATTTTGTTTACCTGAAATCGTGGTGCGCTAAACATAAAATTGAATATACGAACAATAGTGAGATGATTGAACATCCCGTGGTAGTAAAACGTTTTGCCGAAGAAGTGAAAAAGTACAATCAATTGTTTGGCGATTTCGAACAAGTGAAGCGCTATCAACTTGTGCCTGAAGAATGGACACCACAAAACGGATTTCTTTCTCCTACGCTAAAACTCAAGCGTAACGTTATCGAAGCTTTTTATGCTGAAAGGATAGAAAAATTATTTTTTTGATTTACGAGCTATTTATTTATAACAGACCGGAAATCAGATAAAACCGGTCTGTTTTTTTTGAAAAAAAAAGCTTGTTACTATTTTATTAAACAAAGATGCATCGATACTTCGTTTTTCTCTCTTACAAAGGAACTGCTTATCATGGTTGGCAGATACAGCCTAATGGTATTTCGGTGCAAGAAGTGTTCGAAAAGGCGCTTTTTACTATTTTAAGAACAGAAACACCGATTACCGGCGCCGGACGTACCGACACTGGTGTTCATGCTCGACTTATGGTTGCTCATATCGACGTCGAAAAACCTTTTAGTGATTTAAATACTTTCGTTGTAAAGTTAAACAGTTTACTTCCGAAAGATATTGCAGTTTCAAAAATTGTGGAAGTACAACCCGAAGCACATGCAAGGTTCGATGCCATTTCACGCACTTACGAATATCATGTAGTATTTAACAAAGATGTTTTCAGTCATGACTTTGCAATGCGACTTTATAGTGTGCCTGATTTTAACTTGATGAATAAAGCTGCTGAAATTCTGAAAGAATACACCGATTTTACAAGTTTCAGCAAACTGCATACCGATGTAAAGACCAATAATTGCAGAATAATGAAAGCAGAATGGAGTTGGAATGAAAATGCTGCAGTTTTTATAATCGAAGCCGATAGGTTTCTACGAAACATGGTACGCGCCATTACAGGCACTTTACTTGAAGTAGGTAAAGGTAAAATGACTTTAGAAGAATTTCGCAGGGTGATAGAACTGAAAGATAGATGTAAAGCCGGAACTTCGCTGCCTGCAAAAGGTTTATTTCTCACGCATATTAATTATCCGCCCGAAGTATTTATACCGTAAATTTAAATAAACAAAGTTCATTTCAACGTAAGTTTATATCGACAAAGTTAACAACAACGAAGTTCATTACAATGAAATTCATATCACGAAGTAAACATGTGGTTAATTCTTTCATTCATATCAGCTTTATTACTTGGTTCGTACGATGTAAGTAAAAAAATATCGTTACAAAATAATGCAGTGATTCCTGTTCTTTTCAGTTCAGTATTAATTTCTTGTATTATACTTTTACCGTTTGTAATACTGTCTCGTTTCACAGGTTTACTAAATGATACATCAGTATATTTGCCTACTATCGATTTTCAAACCCATTTATTGCTCATTCTCAAAGCAGTGATAGTGCTTACATCATGGCTTTTTGCATATTTTGCTATTAAACATTTACCTATTACAATTGCATCTCCCATTAAATCCACACAACCAGTATGGGTAGTATTAGGCGGAGTGATAATCTTTGGTGAAAAATTAAACGGATTTCAAACAGCCGGAGTGATAGTAACTTTGGTATCATTTTTACTTTTTTCGTTTGCAGGCAAACGCGAAGGTTATTCGATGACAAACAGTAAATGGTTGTGGTTTATAATTATTGCTACATTAACCGGCGCAGTAAGCGGTTTATACGATAAGTATTTGCTGAAAAGTATTAATCATATGAGTGTACTTGTTTATTACACATACTATCAGGCTATTATCATGTCAGCTATTACCATGTTGCTTTGGTATCCCACACGTAAGCGCACTACACCATTCAGTTTCCGTTGGTCTATTGTGTTTATTTCATTGTTGTTGCTTTCAGCCGATTTTGCCTATTTCTATGCCCTTAGTATACCCGATTCGATGATTTCGGTTGTGGCAACCATACGACGCTCTGGCGTAATTGTTCCGTTTGTTTTTGGAGGATTAGTGTTGCACGATAAAAATATGAAACTTAAAATGCTCGATTTAATTGGCGTGATGCTCGGAATGGTTTTGTTGTATCTTGGTTCGCGTTAATTGAAAATGACATTTTTATTTAAATAATTTACCTCTAAGGCACTAAGAACACTAAGTTGTATAAAATAATTTTTTGTTTTTAACGAAAGCTGTTAATTGTCGTCACAAGAATCATCGGATTCACGGTAAATATTTTCATTAATAAATGGATAAAAATTTATTTTGCTAAGTTTTGAATTAATTCTGATAATAAAACTACTTGATTCAGTTCTAAAAAATTGAGCTAAAAAGATTTTTATCAACAATGATTGTATATTCAATGAAAATTAGTACCTTTGCAAGCCAAAATAAAAAAAACAGAGGGAAATAAATTAAAATACAGATATGAAAAGCGGAATTCACCCAGAAAACTATCGTACGGTCGTATTTAAAGATATGTCGAACGGCTATACATTTTTTTCACGTTCAACAGTGAACACGAAAGAAACCATTGAAATTGACGGAGTATCATATCCGGTCGTAAAACTCGAAATATCGAATACTTCACACCCATTCTACACAGGCAAACAAAAACTTGTGGATACTGCAGGACGTGTGGACAAATTTATGAACCGCTATGCGAAACGTATGGAAGGAAAAAAATAATTTTTTTCTGAAATAATAAAAAAACCGGTATGGATTTTTCCATCCGGTTTTTTAGTTTATGGAGTTTACCAAGTTGTAAAGTTCATAGAGTTTATAAAGTTGCAAAGTTCATGATTGTTTGTTGTCAGTCGTCAGTTGTCTTTACTCTTTACTCTTTACTTTTTGTTCTTAATAACTATTCCTCCTCTTTCTTGGTTGCTTCGTATTCTTTTAGCAGTTTATCCTGAATGTCAGCTGGAACAAGTTCGTAACTTGCGAACTTCATGGTGAATGAAGCACGTCCACCGGTAAGTGAACTTAATGTTGTTGAATAGCTGCTAAGTTCTTTCAAAGGTACTTTTGCTGAAAGTTTTTCAAATCCTTTTTCACTGTGTATACCCATAATCATGGCACGACGCCCTTGTAAGTCACTCATAACATCGCCCATTCGGTCCGATGGAACCAATACTACTACATCGTATATTGGTTCAAGTAGTTTAGGCCCTGCTTCTTTAAAAGCTTGTGCAAATGCATTTCTTCCCGCCAGACGGAACGATATTTCATTCGAGTCAACCGGGTGCATTTTACCATCGTAAACAATTACACGCACATCGCGGGCATACGAACCTGTCAAAGGACCTTGCTCCATACGGTCGTTGATACCTTTAAGAATAGCCGGAAGGAATCGAGCATCAATCGAGCCACCGACAATACTGTTGATAAACACCAATTTACCACCCCATTCAAGGTCATAAACCTGGGTGTCGCGAACGCTGATTTTGTATTCTTGACCTCCGAATTTAAACATTTCAGGCGCAGGCATTCCATCGTAATAAGGTTCGATAATAAGGTGAACTTCTCCAAACTGACCGGCTCCACCTGATTGTTTTTTGTGTCGATAATCGGCTCTTGCAACTTTGGTAATGGTTTCGCGGTATGGAATTTTTGGCTCTTTAAATTCGATAGCAATTTTATCGTTGTTTTCAACTCTCCATTTGAGTGTGCGTAAATGAAATTCACCCTGTCCATAGAGAATTGTTTGTTTTAATTCTTTCGATTGCTCTATTATCCAAGTCGGATCTTCCTCGTGCATACGAGTCAGGATTTCGCTGAGTTTTTCATCGTCACCTTCCGAAACAGCTTTTATTGCTCTACGATATTTTGGATCAGGGTATTTAATCGGCGGATAATCAAATTCGCAGCCTTTTGCATTCAGTACATTTCCTGTACGTGTATCTTTCAATTTTACTGTTGCACCAATATCGCCTGCAACAATTTCGTCCACTTTAGTTCTAATTTGTCCGGCAACTGCAAAAAGTTGACTCAATCTTTCTTTTGAACCACGACTGATATTCAGAAGGTCATCCCCTTCTTTAACTTTTCCGCTCATTACCTTGAAGTAAGAAACTTCACCGATATGCGGTTCAATACTGGTTTTGAAAACATACAAACTAGCTGGACCATTCGCATCGGGAGTAACTTCAGTACCATCAGTTGTAACAGGTTTTTGAGTCATATTTACGCTTGGAGCTACATTGCCGATAAATTCCATAAGGCGGCGAACCCCCATATCTTTGATGGCTGAAACGCATACCACAGGGAACATATCGCGGTTTAGTAAACCTTTACGAATACCGGCTCGCATTTCATCTTCAGAAAGTGAACCCTGATCGAAGAATTTTTCCATCAATTCTTCGTCGTTTTCAGCAGCAGCCTCAATCAGAATGTTATGCAATTCCTGCGCATGGCTCATTTGGTCGGAAGGTATATCAACTACTTCAGGTACACCACCTTCAGGTCTCCATTTATACATTTTCATTTTCAGTACATCTACCATGGCATTATAATTAACACCGGCATTCACAGGGTACTGAATCAAAACAACTTTATTTCCAAAATTTTCTCTTAACTGTTCGATGGTGTTTTCAAAATCCACTTTTTCGTGGTCGAGATGATTGCACACAAAAACCACCGGTTTATTATGTTTTTCAGTATAACGAAAATGATTTCCGGTACCAACTTCAACTCCATGTTGAGTGTTGATTACTAAAAGTGCAGTATCGGTTACGCTAAGCGAAGTAACAACGCCTCCGATAAAATCGTCGGAACCGGGGCAATCAATAAAATTGAGTTTTTTGTCGTTAAATTCGGTTTGAATAAGGGTGGAAAATACCGAATAACCATAGTCTTTTTCAACAGGGAAGTAGTCAGAAACTGTGTTTTGAGCTCCTATAGAGCCTCTGCGTTTTATAACACCACTCTCGTAAAGGATAGCCTCTACAAGAGTGGTTTTCCCAGAGCCGGAATTGCCGAGTACCGAAATGTTTTTAATTTCGTTTGTTTGATATACTTTCATATACTTATAATTAAAAATAAATTAATAAATTAGCTATTTACATTTAACTTAAAAAATGGTTTGCAATGTAGGAAATTTACTTAAAATCCCCATCTTTATTTTTATGTTTTACAACATTGTTTTTGAGGAAGTAACAAGCATTTAGAAGGAATTTCTCGTATTTAATTTTTTTATATCGTTTATTGCTGAAAGGGAATTTGACCGCTGTCAGGGTTAAGTGATCGTCGGGGAGCAAAATAAGGAAAATTAACTGAGAGGTTTACAATAAAGTTTATAACCACTAAAGGGATCTTCGATCGCTGTTAGGGTAAAAAAATAAGAAGTAAAAAAGTAGAGTAAAAAATGCAGGAAAGTTTACGAATATGTTAGTTTTTATTCTTTACTTTTCCATCCACTATAACAGCACAAGTAGCATCGCCGGTAATGTTTAGTACAGTGCGAATCATGTCGAAAATGCGGTCGAGGGCGTAGAGTAGGGGCAAGCCTTCGACAGGAATACCTGCCGACGCAAGTACTGCAACAACTAAAAGCGTGGGACCGGGAACACCTGCCTGACCGATTGCTCCTACAGTTGAAGTGATAGCAATAGCTAAATATTGTGGCAAAGCAAGTTGAATTCCATACAATTGGGCGAAAAACATAGCCACGATTGTGTAGTAAATAGCACTTCCAGTCATATTTATTGTGGCTCCCAGAGGAACGACAAATGCGGCTGTTTCTTTTCGAACATTTAGTTCGTTTTCGCAGGTTTCAAGTGTTACAGGTAATGTTGCAAGCGAGGAGGCAGTAGAGAATGCAACAATTTGCGGACGAAGCATTGCTTTGATAAATGGATAAACTTTTTGTTTAGAAAATAATTTGATAAGCAGCGGATAAAAACCCAGTAAAACGACAAAGAATAATATTACATTTAACCAGAGTAAATTGCCGACTTTCAAAATAAGGTCGAAACCAAAAGTCCCTGTGGCATCGGCCATAAGTCCGAAAACCCCAAGCGGAGCTACGAGCATAACTTTCCCAATACACCAAATAAGCGCATTTAGTAAAGTGTTGATTCCATTAATAACAGGTTGTTTAGTTGCCGAAGGAAGCACGCTAAGACCGAAGCCAAGAAAAAGTCCAAAGAAAATTATCTGTAAAATATTTCCTTCCGCCATAGCCTGAATTGGATTGGCAGGTATGATTCCGATAATCATACTCCAAAAATCCAGCTTTTCGGGCGTTGGATTATAATTTTGCTCCGGGAAAAATGCACGAATATTTTCAAAGGGTATGCCTTCACCTGGTTTTAGTATCCACGAACCCGCGAAAGCAAGTATTACGGCCATTAATGTGGTAGTGATTACAAATAATATAGTTATTAGTCCGATTCGTCCAGCTGAACGAGTAGCTCCAAGTGAAGATGAACCGGAAACTATGGAAATGAAAACCAATGGCACAACCAGCATTTTAATTAGCTGTATAAATAATGTCCCCAAAGGAGCAAACATTGAAGATGAATTACCCATAAGTCGGCCAACCACAATTCCCAGAATCATGGCAAATAATATCTGAAAACTCAGATCGTGGACAGTCTTTTTGAAGTTGAATTTCATTTTTTATAGAACAAAGAACAAAGAATAAAGAACAAAGAACAAAGAACAAAGAGTATAGATCTAAATACTAAAAAAAACCAAAAGTCAAATATATAGAGGCAATTCACCAATTCACAATTCACCAATTCACAATTCACCAATTCACCAATCACTTAACTCTTCCACCAATCGTTTTCAACATTTCATTCAGAAACATTTTGTCTTTACGGATATAATAAAATGCAATCATAAGGCAAATAATAAAAATGACTCCAAAAACAATAAAACTGTTATTGTTAAATAAAGCCATTGTAGCTGAAAAAAGCACAGAACCACCCAAAATAAGCACAAAGGTAACTAAATTTAAGTAGGCTATCATATCGCCAAGTTTACGTCCAAGATTTGAATTTTGAAGCATGGATAGATTTGGTACCTGAAAAATGCCACCCATAAATGCTGTAATAAAAACAATTACTCCATAAAGTATAATTGGAAGTTTCAGAAAAGCAAGCATTAGCAATGTCAGCATCATTCCTGCCAGTCCGGTGAGTATGAGACCGGGATTTACACCTTTGCCCTGTAATTTTCCGGCTGACCAACAGCCGGTAGCAATGCCAATTGCACTTACAGCCATAATAATTCCAGTTACGGTATTCGATGCATCATAAACGTTTTTGGTATGAATGACCAAGTTCATTTGCAGAATACTACCCAACAACCAAAAAGTAGAAGCACCAAAAACAGCACTGTTAACATAACCTGTTACATGTGCGAACCGATATGAATGTAAAATAAATTTTACAGGATTTAGTGAAATTTTCATCTCTTTATCAGTTGGAAGCTCTCTTGCACTAATTCTGAGCGTGGTTATGTAGCCCAATCCGGCAATAAATATGAAAAAAGCAGACAACACCCATAGCTGATAGTAATCGGATATTACCGAAGCAGTAACAGTGCCAATAAGAATACCCAGAAAAGCCATCATTTCAAAAACCCCACTTCCGAATGAAACGCCTTCTTCACCACCAATATCCCGAATTAAGCTATATTTTGATGGAGAATAAAGGGCGCTTTGACTTCCCATAAGTATGACTGATAATACTGCAAGCCATATCCACTGAAAATAAAAAGATATTATTGCTACAAACATAATTGGAAACTCCATAAGTTTGAAAAATCGGAATATTTTAAGTTTGGAGTAACGAATAGAAAGCATTCCACCGTAAGGCGACAGGAAAATATAGGGAAGCACCAAACTGCCTGAAACCAGTGCTACAAGTTGAGATTGATTGAGCCATGAAGGGGCTGTCCAGGTTACAGCAATGAAAATTACAGCATTTTTTAATAAATTATCGTTATAAACACCAAGAAAATTACTAATAAAAAGTGCTGTCCATTTACTAAGTTTCTTCTTTATCACATTTTTTTAATTTACTGTCGACAAAAATAATGGTTTTCAATGTATTTGCAAATTATATTTGACAAGTAAAAGTAAATGATATTTATTGTTCAATTATAAATACAAATATTTAATTCAACTTTCGCATGTATTTAATTGCATGAATTACTGATTATTGCTTAATGCTGCATATTGAATATCAGATGGTTATACAAATGTATGTTTTCCAAATTTTCGATGTTTTACCTCACCCCCAGCCCCTCTGCTTCCCGCGAGCGGGACAAGTATCCGAGGGGAACAGTACACCGCAAGTAGAAAATTCATTGCACATATTTATTTGTTTCAAATTTAATTACATATACTTGCGAAAGTTAAAATATTTAACTGAAAAAAGCCAAGCTTAAAATGATCGATAAAATTAAGTGCCATAAAGATTTTGTTTTTTCTTCGTATTTTTTTTATTCAGATTTTTATACAAAAAATTTATTTTGGTATGCGCTAAACGTAAATTATTTTATTTACCCCACTTCTTTAGGTGTTTAATAGTATTTTTTTAAAAATATTAATGCATTTATAAAACATTTTTTTGATTAGTTAAACATTTTAGATGATTTGTTGTTAATGATATTAAGAGACACAATAACAGTTTTTATCCAAAATTTAGAATATAAATCGAATATATTAACTTAAATTAATTAAATAACTCATTATTTAATAAATTTAATTTGTATTTTTGTACTGTTATGAAAAAGCTTACGATTTGGATATTGATAATTTTTATGATAATTACCTTTGCAGGATTAATACTGTTACAGGTAAGATACATACGCATCAATACAGCAATGGTTGAGAGTCAGTTTAACGACAAAGTACAAAACAGTCTTTATCAGACAGCCACTTTTCTTGAAGAAAAAGAAGCTTTGCAGTATATGGCTGAAACCCTTCAGGGAGTTGATTATCAAGGTACAAAAAATAAATTATTAACACCAAACATTGACAGGTTACTTGCCCAAACCTCAATTGACAGTGTTATTGATAAGCTCAAATTAAATTCAAATCAACTTACCAAACCGGGTTTGAGGCTTTCGAGCAGACACGGAAAAGCAAATATTGAAGAAACATCACGGTTTCTACAGGAAAAATTTAAACAAAACTTTTCCCGATCCAAAACCATACTCGACCAGGCTGTTTTCAGATGGATGAAAGAGTCGGAAAATAGAGAAGTTTCAGAAAGGATTGATTTTGAAGAGATTAATGAGATTCTCGAAAGGTTTTTGATTAACAACGGGGTTGATCTACCGTTTAATTATTCTATAGTTGACAAACAGGGCAAACTGATTTACAAAAACGATAGAGGATTAAACCCAACAAACAAATCAGCAGGAAAATATATTTATACCCAAAGGCTTTTCCCCTCGGAGGTATCATCAAAGTCTGTTTTTTTGCAGGTAAATTTCCCTACCAAAAGCGATTTTATACTTCAATCGTTAAACTTGATGATCCCATCAACGCTGCTTATATTGCTTAATTTAGGGGTATTTATAGTTGCTATCATAATTATTTTCAGACAGAAACGTTTGAACAATATGAAAAACGATTTTGTTAACAATATGACGCATGAATTTAAAACACCCATATCGAGTATTTCACTTGCTTCGCAAATGTTACAGGACCCTGTGGTAGGTAAAACACCACAAACACTCAAACATATTTCGACTGTAATACATGATGAGACAAAAAGACTCAGTTTCATGGTTGAGAAGGTGTTGCAAATGTCGGTTTTTGAACATGATAAATCTATTTTGAAACTGACAGAAATAAATATGAATGCGCTTATCAAGGAAATTGTGAGCAACTTTTCGCTGAAAGTAACCAATAAAGGTGGAAAAATTACTACAAAACTCGATGCTACGTATGATTTGGTTTATATTGATGAAGTGCATTTTACAAACGTGATTTTTAACCTAATGGATAACGCATTGAAATATTGTGACAAACCATTGTTGCTTTCAGTAGAAACAATAAATGACAAAAACAATTTGGTTATCAGTATTGAAGATAATGGCATAGGAATAGCCAAAGAAGATCAGAAAAGGATTTTTGAAAAATTTTACAGAGTTCACACCGGCAATCTTCACAACGTTAAAGGATTTGGACTCGGACTTGCTTATGTAAAGAAAATTGTAACTGAACATAAAGGAAATATAAAAGTAGAAAGCGAACCCGGCATAGGGACTAAATTTATTATCACAATACCAACACTTAAAAATTAAAAGTTATGACAGACGAAAAAGTAAAAATCTTATTATGCGAAGATGACGAAAATCTTGGCATGTTACTGCGTGAATATCTGCAAACCAAAGGTTATGATGCAGATTTACAACCCGATGGCGAAGCTGGTCTAAAAGCATTTAACAAAAACAAATACGACTTCTGTGTATTGGACGTTATGATGCCTAAAAAAGATGGTTTTGCACTTGCGGCTGATATCCGCGCACTGAATTCGGAAGTGCCTATTGTTTTTCTTACTGCAAAATCAATGAAGGAAGACATTCTGCAAGGTTTCAAACTTGGTGCTGACGATTATTTGTCGAAACCTTTCAGTATGGAAGAACTCTTGTATCGTATCGAGTCGATATTACGTCGTGTAAAAGGTAAAAAAGCAAAAGATGTAGTAGTTTACAACATTGGTCGCTTTGTTTTTGATTCACAAAAGCAAACGCTTACACTCGATCGTGATTCGAAGAAACTTACTACCAAAGAATCGGAACTGCTTACATTGCTTGCAGCGAATGCCAACAGCATTCTTGAACGTAATTTTGCACTGAAAACCATTTGGGTGGACGACAATTACTTCAATGCACGTAGTATGGATGTTTACATTACAAAACTACGTAAGTTGTTGAAAGATGATCCTAACGTAGCGATTATCAACATTCACGGAAAAGGCTACAAACTTATCACTCCTCAAACAAAAGAAGATTAAGCACCGAAATTTCAAAATTGAAGTTTGCTGAAAATAAAAAAAGCTGTCTGAAAAATTCAGGCAGCTTTTTTTTGTGAAAAAGTTCGCATTGTATTGGTTACAAGAAACATACTTTCATTTGTGGTTTGACCCCCTATTTTTTGGACACTTTTTAACAAAAAAGTTTAAGACAAAAGTCAGTCTCGTTTGTGTATTTTTCTTTTTCTGACTGCAAGCGAATTTAGCTACAGCTTTCGCACTTGTCAAGGGCAAGTTAAGTGGCTTTGCCACCCTTGACAAGTACTCCAGCTTCCGCTTTGTTTTGCTTGTAGTCAGGCAAAGAAAAAAATGTATTCCAGTACTGCATAGGCGAACGCCTTTCCAATGCATGCCGTCTGCGTTTAGTGTTGTGGAAGATAAAATATCTTTTGAACACTTCGCGAGCGTGATATAAGCTGTCAAACTCATGTGTAAGCACCACTTCTTTCTCCACGCAGGAGAATAAACTTTCCACGTATGAGTTTTCCTCGGGTGTTGCCACATGTGTAAATTCATGGGTTATTCCACTTGTTTTGCAATACCTGTCAAGTCCATGCGATATAAACTGACTTCCATTGTCGGTTCTAAGCATAATTTTATCACTGGAATGACCATTCAAAGCTGTATGCAAACAAAGTATCACATCCTGATACTTCATTGAAGTTCGTAGCGACCAACCCAAAACGTAGCGTGTTGCCACATCGATAATAGCTAACAGATAAGCGTTGGTTCGCAATCCGTGTATGTAAATATATTTTATATCCATACAAATATGCTCATACGGAGCCGCTGCCACTATTTTACGCTATTTTACCCATTCGCGTTTAATACCTGATAT
>CAYNGF010000014.1:16865-54628 GCA_964396515.1 uncultured Paludibacter sp. | reverse complement strand
TTTCTTTCAAAGGCGGAATGTTCAGTGCCGGTGAAACCTGCAAATCTTTTTCACCGAATAAAGCGAGTGTGGCACATTTGAGTTTTGCTAATGTGGGCAAAGGATCGTAAGTACTAAAATTCAACATCCAAGGACTGATAATCTGTGCAACCTGCATTTCGATAAATTTATTCACATCTGTTCCTTCGGGAATGCTGCCGGCAGGAAATTCACTCGCTTTTTCCAACAAATACGATGTCAATTGTTCTTTAAGCTTATCTTTATCAGTAGTATTGGATATTATACGATAAATTTTAGTATTTATAGCAACAGTTTTATTTATATCATCATCACTCATTCCGTTGACTTTACCAATTAATTTCTCCTGATCAATCATAATTTGGCTACCATTAACGGAAGTTCCTGCCAGCATAACAATAAATTTAATTTTTTTATTACTCGCAGCCACTATCGGAGCTATAATTCCACCTTCGCTATGGCCAATTAAACCGATATTTTTTACATCTACATCCGGTCGTGATTGCAGGAATTTTACAGCAGCATTTACATCGTTGGCAAAATCGAATGAAGTAGCTGTTTTAAAATCGCCTCCAGATTTAAAAGTACCTCTATCGTCGAATCGAAGTACAATATAACCGTTTCGTGTTAGATAATCAGCCAGTACCAGAAATGGTTTATGTCCTAAAAGTTCTTCGTTTCTGTCCTGTGGCCCGCTCCCCGAAATAAGGACAACAGCAGGGTATTTTCCTTTTTTTGCCGGATATGTTATAGTACCAGCAAGTTGAATATTGTCTTTTTCATTACGGAATACAATATCTACCGAATTGTAAGGGTAGGGTGGAAGAGGCTCCTGCGGACGAATCTTTTTATCAGGTTCTTTAGCCTTTCGATATAAATTCATTGGAAATTTCTGTCCCATTTGAGTGAAAATCCCTGTAATAGAATCCGGATAAATTTGTGTAGAAACATACTTTATCCCTGCAGAACCTAATTCCAACGTGATTCTTTTGTTTTCAAACGAAACAGAAGACATTGGAATACCCTTAGCACCTTGATCAGGACTATCCATAGTGGCTTTATAACTTGCATCTTCCTTTTCGATATGAAATACAATACGTAAACTGATGCCTTGCACTTTTAATGTTCCGTTCCATGTTCCCGTGATATCCTGACTAAAACTGTAAATTACTGTAAGAATTGACAGTGCTGTTAAAAATAATTTTTTCATTGTTCAAATTTGTATTATAGTGTTTTAAGAAGATCGTATAATTTTTCAGCATGAATTTTTGCTTTTTCCAAAACAACTGTTTTGTCTGTTTCAATGCCTCTGATATTAATCATTCCATAACTAATGATTGGCTCAATAAAAATAGTTTGGGTAAGTTTTGCAGTTTGTTTCAAAGGCGTTAAATAATCAGAAACATAAGCATTATTTCTTCCGGTGGGCTGATAGGCTTCTTGTGGGCCACCTGTGCTCAACGAAAGGATAAGATTTTTTCCTTTCAGTTTATCGCCGGTTTTTCCGTAAGCAAAACCATATTCAAAAACTTCATCAATCCATAATTTTAGAATTGCCGGTACACTGTACCAGTAAAATGGGAATTGCAAGACAATATTTTGGACATTCAACAAAGCATTCTGTTCCGCTTTTACATCAATTTTATAATCAGGATAAAGCCGGCTAAGTATTCGCACGTCGATGGTTCCTGCTGTTGACTCAGGTTTTAATTGAATAATTTCAGTAACACATTTTGTGGTTACCGAAGTATCGAAATTAGGATGTGCAGCTATGAAAACAGTATTTTTCATACAATATAAATGTAAAGGATGATCAATTTTGAAATTAACTCAGCAACAAAAAATGCAAAGCTGAATGCTACCAACGATTTGGTGTTGTTTACTCCGGTTGTGATTGTAAACGCACGATACATAAGAATAATAACCCAAAAAATTACGGGAATCGTAAGTAACATCATTACAATAAAACCTTTTGATTCGAAAATAACAAAAGGATTGCGAAATATTTCCTGTACTGCAGGTGGCGAAGCTATAAACCCTGCTATAGAAATCAAAATAAACGGTGCTCTCGATAATGTCATTGTTCCAAGCATATCTACAAACCGAAAACCTTTAGCTACAATTAAACCGGCTAGGTACATAAACAATACCAGACTTACAATATCGATAACCATGCAAATTAAAGATTTACTCATTGTAAGTTCTTTTTCGAAATGTACGTCGATAATTCCATCAAACACTACGCCTGAAAATGAGCCGATAACTGCAGTAAAAGCAGCTATTATTAGTCCAATTACAAACGCTTCTATACCTGCTATGCGTTTAAACGGTTGAAACAACCATTCTGATAGGTTATTTTTCATGGGATTTGAGTTTTTGAATAATTTCATTTAACATGTTTCTAACGGTAGGATAACTCAGTTTGAGTTCTGAAGCCATATCTTTCAGGCTTCCGCTGTTAATTATAAAACGTAACACAAATTGCTGATCGGCATTGGACAACAGAGCTAAAGGTGGTAGCTCATATAGCCCTGAAACTTCGGTCTGACAGTGGTCGCACTTCAGGCATTTTACTTTCAGTTGCGCGTGGCAACCCGGACAAATAACTGGTAACATAATTTTTTTTGTTTATGAATTACACAACTCTGATATTTTTTAATTTGCTGTTTAATAAAACAGATAGCGATGCAAATATAATACATCAATTAATAAAAACAAAATAAAAACTCAATAAAATTAATTATAAGTTTAAAATAATTTATTTAATAATAAATATAATGTAATTGTTAGCAAAATTTATTTCATCTGTAAAATGGCATAATACCTTGAATTTTTTGCATATTAAATAAACTAAAACAAAAAAGATGAACCGTACAATTTATTTTGGTTCATCTTTTCTATTACGTAGTTAGGAAGTTTTTAATCACATCTTCACAAAAAGTTCTTCTATGGGTTTTCTTACTTTTTTTAGTTTTCCATATTTATCTTTCTCCGAATCGCGGTAACCAAGTGCCATAATTGTAACTGAGCCAAGGTTTTGTTCTTTCAAATGCAGTATTTTATCCAATGCTTCAGGATTAAAACCTTCAATAGGTGTTGCATCGACACTTTCGGCAGCAGCAGTCAACAATGCAACGCCCAAAACAAGATACGTTTGGCGTGCAGCCCAATTGAAATTATGTTGTTCGTCTTCTTTTACCACCAAATCGTTTACAAGCGATAGCATGCCATCAAGTTGTGAAACGGGAATTTCTCTGGTTTGAGCAATTAGTTTCATATAATTTTCTGCCATTTCGTAAGTAACTTTTCGATTGGCAGCAAATACGAAAATACGATCACTTTCGATGATGGGCTCCTGATTGCAGGCTTCTTCAAAAATCCGACGCCGAATATCAGAATTTTCTATTTCGATAACTTTAAATGCTTGTAAACCTAGTGATGTTGGAGAAAACTGAATAGCTTCTTTTATTTTTTCTACCTTTTCGATGGGAATTTTGTTGCCATTCATTCGTTTTGTAGCATATCTCCATTTCAATGCTTCTGTAATATTCATTGCTAATAATTATGTAAGAAATTAAAATTTAGTTTTGATTTAACACTATTTTTTCCGAAAAAGTTTTTTTTCAAATTTCCGGATTCAGCTTACATAAACAACAAAAATAAAAAAATGTTTGGCAAAAAATAAATTCGTTTGGTAAATATGCTTATCTGTTTTTTGTATATGTTTTAATTTGTACAGAATCGTTTATAACTGATGTGACATTGCCATTACAATTACTGAAGTAAATATAATTGCCGTTATCTCTGAACCTGTACACTTTACATCCATCGTGCTCAAAAAGATATTCTACAGTATAAGTGCGGTTATTATCAGCACGATTTACTGATAGTGGTTGTTCAATGGAACAGGCGTGCATTAATAGAACAATGCTTAAAAAACTGAAAATTTTTAGTAATGTACTCATAATTAATTAGTCGTGTTTTTGTTGTGTTATTGCTTTTGTTTTGTAACAAAAATAACAGATTTAATATTAACATTTTTGATTTTTAGATAAAAAGTTAGGAATTTCAGACATTTTTTCTTAGGAAAATCAAATATTAAAAGGTACTTATTAATTTTTGGCAATATAAGGTTTTATTTCATTTAATTAATATGAGAGTAATTAATAAAATGTTTATATAGTTTCAGGTTTTAAGGACTAACAAATATTATATCCCTTTTTATATTAAAGTTTAGATAGATCGAGAATAAAAATTTAATCAAAAATGCGTTTTGTACGATAAATTTCAAGACGGAAATTAAAAGTATGTAAATTTATGCCTTAAGTAAACTCACGGTTATTCGTGTAATTTGCGCCTGTCTACCGGCAAAGGCAGTTTTCAGTTACTAATGTTACTGTTTTTTTTATTCAACTTTCGCATGTATTTAATTGCTAGAATTACTGATTATTGCTAAATGATGCATATTGAATATCAGATGGTTATACAAATGTATGTTTTCCAAATTTTCGATGTTTTACCTCACCCCCAGCCCCTCTCCTTCCCGCGAGCGGGACAAGTATCCGAGGGGAACGGTACACCGCAAGCAGAAAATTCATTGCACATATTTATGTATTTCAAATTCAATTACTTATACAAGCAAAAGTTAAATTATTTTTATTATATGTATAATTTGAATTTACTAATTGTATTGGCAGATTCCTATAATTGGCAAATTGCTAAAGATATTTGATACATATTTTTGCACTATAATTTCAAATTTGTATTTTTGTAAACTTCCTTATAATCCATTTGGGTATGTCCGAAAGTGTAAAACAGCGTATTGAATATTTAAGAACTGAAATTGATAAGCATAATTACAAATATTATGTATTGTCAGCACCTGAAATTTCTGATTTTGAGTTCGATAAAATGCTCAAAGAACTTCAGGAACTTGAATATTCACACCCTGAGTTTTACGACTCAACATCACCGACACAAAGAGTGGGAAGCGATCTTTCGGACGGGTTTCAGCAGGTAAAACATACTTATCCCATGTTATCACTCGGAAATACATATTCCGAAGGTGAAGTCAGAGATTTTTACGAACGTGTTCGAAAAGGATTGAACGATAACTTTGAATTGGTGTGTGAACTGAAATATGATGGAACTTCCATTTCACTGACGTATGAAAATGGTAATCTTGTAAGAGCTGTTACACGTGGCGATGGCGAAAAAGGCGATGATGTAACTGTAAATATCCGAACCATAAAAAGTATTCCCCTTAAACTAAGAGGCAATTTTCCACAAAAATTTGAAATTCGTGGCGAAGTACTTATGCCGTGGAGTGTTTTTGATGCTTTGAATCTTGAACGAGAAGCTCGAGAAGAACAACTTTTTGCTAATCCGCGAAATGCAGCTTCAGGAACTTTAAAATTGCAGAATCCGGCTTTAGTTGCTGAACGTAAGCTCGATGCTTATTTTTATTATTTATTGGGTGAAAATTTACCTTCCGATTTTCATTTCGAAAATTTAAAATATGCCCGTGACTGGGGATTTAAAGTATCGGATGCTATGCAATGTTGCAAAAATTTGGACGAAGTTCTTGCATTTATTAATTATTGGGATAGCGAACGAAAGAATTTAAATGTTGCTACCGATGGCATAGTTATAAAAGTAAATTCGCTTACTCAGCAAAAAAATCTTGGTTTCACCGCTAAATCGCCACGATGGGCAATTGCATATAAATTTCAGGCAGAAAAAGCAGTTACCAGATTAAATTCTGTATCGTTTCAAGTTGGACGTACCGGTGCAGTAACACCTGTCGCAAATCTTGACCCTGTATTACTCTCCGGCACAACAGTAAAACGTGCTTCGCTGCACAATGCTGATATTATCGAATCGCTCGATTTACATATTGGTGATATGGTATATGTGGAAAAAGGCGGCGAAATAATTCCGAAAATCACTGCTGTAGATTTCGATGCGCGTATTCTTGTGGGTGAGAAAGTGAAATTTATTAAAAATTGTCCTGAATGTGGCGCCGAATTAATCCGTTACGAAGGCGAAGCTGCATATTATTGCCCGAACGAAAATGAATGTCCACCGCAAATAAAAGGAAAAGTTGAACATTTTGTAAGCCGTAAAGCCATGGATATTGAAGGGTTGGGAAGCGAAACTATTGCTTTACTTTACGAAAACGGTTTGCTGCATAATGTAGCTGATATTTATTTGCTGAAAACCGATCAACTTGCCCGATTGGAACGTTTAGGAGCAAAATCGGCTCAGAATATTATTGTATCGGTTGAAAAATCGAAATCGGTTCCTTTTGAAAGGGTAGTTTTTGCGTTGGGAATCCGCTTTGTAGGCGAAACAGTAGCTAAAAAGTTAGCTTTGGCATTTAAGAATATCGATAATTTACAAAATGCAACTTACGAACAACTTGTAATGGTTGAAGAAATAGGTGACCGCATTGCACGTAGTGTTTTGGCTTTTTTTGCAGACAAAAAAGACAATGAAATTGTGGAAAGACTAAAAAGTTATGGTTTGCAAATGCAGTTGTCCGAAGAAAAACTTGCGCCGAAAGGTTCCTCGCTTGAAGGAAAAACCATTGTCATAAGTGGTACGTTTAGTAAACACTCACGCGATGAGTACAAAACCATCATCGAACAACATGGAGGAAAAAATTCCGGAAGTGTATCGGCTAAAACATCGTTTATACTTGCAGGAGATAATATGGGGCCGGAAAAACTTAAAAAAGCTGAAGCACTGGGCGTGCGTATTGTATCAGAAGAAGAATTCTTAGCAATGATAGAAAATACAATTTCTAAGCCAATTAACATTCCAATTTCTAAATCTTCAGATGGATTTACGGGTAGTTTGTTCTAAAACTAAAGTTATTAAATAAAGTAATATTATTTTCAATGTTCGAAAAAATTAATAGTTTTATATTTAACCGACGTGCAAAATCTTTTCTCCAAAATTATCCACGCGAAAAGCGTTTTGTTAATTATGAAAATACCAAAACAATACTTTTATTATTTGAAAGTGATTATTCTGAAAAAAATCCTCGTATAAGAAGAATAATCAGAACTCTATCAAGTGATGGAAAAAAAGTGATGGCATGGGGTTTTGTTGATAAAAAAGAAATCTCAACCGCCATTTTGCCCGATTTCAGAATTTTACATCATAAAGATACCGATTTTTTTGGTAAACCAATAGCGTCTTATATGCATGAGTTAGAAGACTTGCATTTCGATTTGTTGCTCGACCTTACTATGAAAGAAATCACACCCTTACAATATATATCGCTGTATTCCAATGTATATTGTAAAACAGGCATTAAAAAAAACGAACTGAAAATGTACGATTTTATAGTTGATATTTCCGGAGTAAATGATAATGATGCTGAGAACCTAATTGAGCTTGATGCTACATATATTTACGAACAGATAATATTTTATCTGAAAAAAATTCAAACTGCCGACTAAAAAGCGTATTTTTGCACAAAATTTCGAATATTTGTTCAATAACATGATATCAAACAAAATTACAGGTATGGGTGTAGCTTTGGTTACACCTTTTAAAGAGGATGAATCCATAGATTTTGAAGCCCTTGCACGTATCGTTGAACATCAGATTAAAAACGGGACCGATTATTTAGTTGTATGCGGAACCACAGCCGAAACTCCTACTTTATCAGAAAGCGAGAAGGATGAAATTGCTCGTTACGTTTTGCAGGTGAATGCCGGACGGATACCGGTAGTTCTTGGAGTGGGTGGTAACAATACACGTGCAGTTGTTGAAAAACTTCAAACGAAAGATTTTAGTGGTTTCGATGCCATACTTTCAGTTACTCCTTATTATAATAAACCTTCTCAGGAAGGACTTTATCAGCATTATGCTGCTATTGCCAAAGCTTCGCCGTTGCCAATAATTCTTTATAATGTGCCGGGACGTACAGGTGTAAATATGCTGCCTGTTACCACTTTACGGCTGGCAAATGAATTTTCGAACATTTGTGCCATAAAGGAAGCTTCAGGTATTTTTACACAGATTGATGATATTATCAAAAATAAACCTGCAGATTTTTTGGTAATTTCAGGTGACGATGGTATTACTTTTCCATTAATAACACTTGGTGCGGTTGGTGTTATTTCTGTGATTGGAAATGCATTCCCCCGCGAATTCAGTCGCATGGTACGTTTGGCACTCGAAGGTGATTATGCAAATGCGCTAAAAATTCACCATAGTTTTACCGAATTAATCGAACTGCTTTTTGTAGAAGGAAATCCGGCCGGTGTAAAAAGTATGCTTGCAGTTATGGGTTTTATCGAAAATAAACTCCGTTTGCCGCTTGTGCCAAATACAATTAAAACCTACGAAAAAATTCGTAAAGTACTCAACGAATTACAGTAAATTAAGATACCCAAACTTTAAAAGTTTGGGTATCTTAATTTTTAAGGCATAAATTTTTTATTTATTCAACGATTCGGATTCCAACACTTTTAAATGATGCTCCCGAAACTAACTTAACTTTTATTACTCACCCCAAAGAATTCAAAATCTCTTTTGGGATGAGATGGTTTAAATAATAAAAGGTTTTACTTACTGATTATTAATCATCTGATAAATTCAAATTTGGAGTTTCTGTAATAGTTATACCTTCCGGAATTTTAAATTTTTCATCGGGTATTTTTACATCTTCTTCAACTTTTACAGCATTCATTATTACTTTATCACCCATAGTGGCTTTTAAAACCATTCCTTTGTAAAGCCATTGTTTTGATCCCATAATTTCGTAAACTGTACATTCTTTGCCTAAAAAAGTTTCGTTGGGTAACATTTTCCCACCATTTTTTTCAACAAAATCTTTTAAACTTTTTAAATCTTTTAGGTCTCCACTCATTGCCAGACCAACAGCCATGGTGGTAGCCATATCTTTCATTTCTTTGATATTCGATTTTACACCTGTTTTATCTTTAAGGTTTATATTGAAAGCCCAATCACCATCTTCAATTTGTAGAGTTTCTTCTTCAGTTATTTTCCCCAAAAAATTAGTTTCAGTAGCAGTAAAGGTTGCTTTGCGTTTGTTTGCCAAATCGTACCAAATTGTTTCGTTTGTAGTGGTTTTTACACCCATCATATCTACGGTGTTTTCATAAGTTACCACAATTGTGCTGTAATCTGCTGTTTCGTTATTACTCTCTATTTTTGATTTATTACATGACACTAAAAAGATTAAAATTGCAGCCCATAAAATGCTGATATAGTTAATTTTTTTCATTTTATAAATGGTTTTTAAAATTAATTTCATTTTTTATAAATCATAAATCTGACTATTTCACCCTGCTTAAACTGCTCTTTTAATTGATCTATGGTTTCTGCATCTGTGCAAATTAACTGTGCATTACCTTCTTTGATAGATTCCGAAAGCGAAGTTGTATTGTATTTTGCCATCAAGCCTTTTAATTCTTCAATTAGTTCGTTACTGAGTTTTGCTTTCAATTCATATATTTCAGTGTAGTAACCATCGGGCGACATTTTTTCAATATCGGTTACATTTGTCAATCTAAACGATGCTGGAATTGATTTAGGCCAACTTATGTCAGAACTGCTCGAAGCCGAAAGCGAGTATAAAACTTTTGGGTTCGCTTTTGTTAAAATCGATTCTAAAAATGCTTTATCAACTTTTCCGGTAGCTGCAATACTCACACAATATTCCTGTTGTTTATATTCTACTGCTAAGAAAGAGTTGTCGGACGAATTATAATAAACTGCATTATTCCCATCGAACAGGTACTGTTGCGCTTTTTGTGCGGGCGACACCATTGTTCTAAAGTGAGAAATGTCGCTCACGCCGATTTGAATAAGCTTGGTTGTCCCCGAAAAATAGTTGGCTGTGTAATTTATTGAACTTTCGTCTTCCACTTCGCCTTGTTTGTAACCACTTATTTGTACCTGGCTACTCCATTTTTTAAAAGTAGGAAAGTCGGTTGTTCTGATTTTTTGCTGAGCAAATATTGACGTCGAACAAATTATCAAAAGCAATACTAAAAGACTGATTTTGTTTCTCATGATATCAAAATTTTAATTGTTTCAATTCCGTTTTATTGAAAAATTACCATTCACCCTCTTGTGGAGCAAAACTGTTGTTTTTCGATTTATATTCAATTTCACCCCGAATGGTATATTTTACGCCGCCTTTCAGTTCTTTAGTAAACGAGAAATCTTTCTCAATTTGCATTAAACCAATCACATCGGGGGGAACTGATGCATCAACGAAACCACCTCCGAAGATGTTTGTTGCCGGCAACCCACCTTCGCTATGTTCCTCGAACCAGGAATAGGCAGGTGTTGCTTCGATATGTAAATCAGCACCTTTATCGTTGCCTACACTTGTGAGGAATCGAAACTGCCATGTAAAATAGATTCCTTTATTAATCGTTTCGCCGGTTGGCATAACAATATCGCGTTTGTATTCCTCCACAGTAAAATGATTATAGAGCCCTTCGTCCGACTCGAAATCAGGCTTGATTTGAAAGTTTGAAAGTGTTTCGCCTGATTTTGTGATTGAAAAATCAGAAGGAGGCAAATTTCCTGTTTGAAGCATATTGCTGCAAATTCGAAACTCATCGGCACAAATTGTGTATTCGGGATATTCTACAATTGTGAACGGTGGTTGAATGACATTGCCTTTGATATCTAAATAATTCTGAGCACTGTCTTGCAATGGGTCAGTTGCTGTGCTGAACTTTTGAACGGTTGTAGTATCATCACCCAAAGCAATGATTACATTATTCCATTTTGCTTTTACGTTAAAGGTTTCGCCATTATTTTCAAAACTATAATCGAGATAAATATCATACCCATCGGTGTTGATATTTTGCTGATAAGTCATATTGGGTTGTTTTTCGTAACCCTCTTTATTACAGTTACAAACTTCCACAATTTTCCCTTTCCCTTTTTGATTTTCGAGGTAAAGGAGATATACACCGCTTGGCAAATTTTCGAATTTGAAATATCCATCCGCAGCAGCAACTTTGTAGGGAGTACTTTTTGTACTTTTCCAGAGGTAAGGTTCGAGAAAGACATTAATTTTTGATTTTACAACCATCACTTCCTCCTTTTTTACAAAATCGGGTACTGAGTCGCGCCAATGATTCCATTTATCAGCATTCTGGTTGGGAGCCAACAGAAAGCCTTCAACAATATTTTTAGTGCTAAACGTGGTGTGAATTTCAATTTTATCTTTATCTTCACCCTTTGTGTTGTCAGGTTTATAAACTTTGTCGTTGCTGTGATCTACATCCCATCTGATTTCTCCTTTGGTTTTAATTTTTACTTCATCTTTATTATCCTTTTCGGGTTTATCGTATTTATGAATGCAACCATTGATTTTTATTTGTGGAAAATAATGTCCCGGCGTAAAATCACCAAATTCAAAGCCCGATTCTGATCTTGAAAATGGTTTCCATTTTAAATCTTCCGGCGTTCCGGAGTTTACTCTTTCATTGCCGGGACCCAATCGCTGATAAGCTATCTTTTTTTCATTGCCATCGGACAGAAAAGGATGATTTGTAAGCAAAGTTTGGCCACTACTACCTTCGAAATATACATCGCCCGATATTTTGCCATCATTCGGCTTTTCAACCAGGAATTGTGCATTCACAAATACTGTATGCGTTACGGTTTGTCCTTTCAATTTTTGTGTAACTTTAAAGTTCTTATACTGCAATGTAACTACTTCGTTGGCAGCATTTAAAGGCGTTAACCCAACGGTCATATAAAGAAACTTTTTGTCTTCTAAAATTTTATATTTTAATTCGTTTTCCAAATTAAACCGATTAAAATTATGTTTTGAAATTACCTGTTGAACAGATTGTTTTAAAGTTTCAGGAGCAAAAATATCGGATAAACTCCCATTGTATTCTGTAACTATACGTACGGAAAGTGAAAACCCATAGGGATCTGCGTCATTTCCAATTGCCTGGTCTGATTCGTTGATAATTCTGCTTATTTGATTGTAAAAATCCCCTATAGTGAACTCTTCCATTTGAGCCATCAGAAAGTAGGGCGAAAACAGAAGTATGACGAGTAATGTTATTCTGAATTTTGAGAAACGCTGCATAGCATTTTGCATTATTTATATTTTTACAAACTCTACTCTTCTGTTCTGTGCTTTTCCTTCAAGTGTATCATTGCCAACCATGGGCTTGCTTTCGCCAAAACCAATACTTGTAAGACGATTTGGAGAAATACCAAGTTTTACCATTGCATCGACAACTGCTTTTGCGCGTGCTTCCGAAAGTTTTTGATTAGCAGCTACTTCTCCATCGCTGTCGGTATGTCCTTGTACCGAGAAGTTTAGCTCTGGATGGTCGGTCATCATTTTTACCACATAATTGATAGTTCCCATAGATTCAGGCTTAATGGTAGATTTGTTTACATCGAATTTTATTCCGGTGGTTACAAATTTTCCATCGGTAAGGAATTTATCATACAAAGGCACGGCTCCTTTAGCAACGCGTATGTTCTTAACAAAAGGTTTTCCGGTACCCGAAACATTATGCGCCGAAACCATAATGCCTGTTGGATTAATTTCCAAATTTGGCAGATTTAATAACCTTACATCATCCAAATAGCCTTTTAATGCTCTTTTATTGAATGAAACAGCAATATGCCGCCAGCCTTCGGCAGGTTTGAGTTTGTCCTGATTAGGATAGGTGTCGCCAATTAAATTGTATGTTATTGAATTATAATCAATTCGGATTGGTTTGGAAGGTTGCATTATTTTTGCTTGATTTTTCATATCATACAAAAACAGGTAATAAGAACTGTTCAATTTTACATCTTTATGAAAATATACATCCATTTCTATTGTAAATTGCTCTGGCAGATAATCTTCAGACCGATTTTTTAGCAATGGGATCATAGCATCAGGAGCATTTGAATTAGTTTTTTTAAACCAAACCACTTTCTCTCCTCCCCATTCTGCCATTTCAATTGTTCCCTTTGTTAAATCCCAACGTGAAGGAAATTCGCCATTCTGTTCTGACGAAAAATCATCCTCAAAAATAATTTCGGTACCGGGTACAAAGTCGTATTTTACCCATGTAAGAGAAGGTTTGGCAGTAGTAGTTTCATTTGAAGTATTGGATGAGCTATTGCTTTCAGTTGAAGTTTCAAGTTTTGAATTTCCATCAGTTTTTTCCTCTTTTTTCTTTTCGGATACTGAGTTATCAATGCTTTCCTCTACTTTGTCAAGTGTTTTATCAACAGCTTTATCTACCTTACGTTCAATGCGTTGTTCTATTTGTCTTTCTGTTTTCTTTTTTACATTATTTATTACTTTGTTCAGGTTAATCTGACTGTATGTAACTGTGATAAAAAAAAAACAAACTGAAAATGGTAAATTGCAATTTCATAATGTGTTAATTTAGTAAATTGTTAAAATTATTTTTTTCGATAAAACTAATGAATCAAACATGTATTTAATAAGGAAACATATTTATATTAGAAACTACGAAAAGCTCTTACTCCGGCATTCCTATTATCTTTATTTTCTTTGCTGGTTGCACCTGTCGACATTTTAACACAATAAGCGCCACGATCGATATAAACGCCTGTGCCGGGTGTTGGCATATCGTCATCTGTAGAACTCCAATAAATATCAGCGGGAAAATTACCTAATTTTGATTTTTCTAATATCATTAATTCAAGTTCATCAATGCTTGGTAAAAACCAATCATTATATCCGTTTAAATCTAAGTTATAACAAACAACAGCAGCAATATTAGCGGAGGTGCCAAATTTTGTGGCAATAAGATTTGTATTAATTTTCCCTAACCCAATGGCAGAAGCTAAATGAGTTCCGGCTGCCCATTCCCCATTCTCGGGACAAGCCAAAATCCTATAACTTTGATCGTAGGGTGCCATAACTAAACCATGGATTTCTCCTGCAACATATCCGGGTTCGCCCGGCATAAATATATGAAGTAGTTTACCTCCCTGAAAATCAGAACCAATTTCAATTGAAGGAGTTTGGAAATGAATATATTCACCATACACAATTCCTTTTTCGTTAATTGCATACGAACGAACCCAATATGATCTGTTTGGTAACAAACCTGTAACGTTAGCACTGAATGTTCCAACCCCCGAACCGCATGAAATCACTTTGTCGTTAATGGTAGGAGCGTTTGATGATGAACTATAACAAATTCCTCTTTCCATTACTACTCCACCTCCATTTGTAAGTATAGTTCCTCCACATGTGGCTGAAACAATATTTATGTTGGTTGCAGCTTTTGTTGTAAGTGTAGGCAGGTCTATTGTTTTTACAAAATCTTTCCAAACCGGTTGATTATTTTCTATTGTCAGATATTTATTCTCCAACGAAGGCGGAATTGATAACCATTTGGCACCTGTCCAATATTTCATTTCACCTATTACTGTTCCGTCAGAAAATGGATTTTTCCAAACAGGAATCTGGTTTTCAAGTGTTAATACTTTCCCATCAATATCAGGAGTTACAGTTACCCACTCTGTACCATTAAAATACTTAATTTCTCCCAAAACCGCTGTTTCAGCTTTTTTTCCTGCCGATTTAGCATATAATGCATAAGGCACACTTAGAAGTTGACTTTCTGAAGTGATAGTGTAATTTGTGCCACCAGTCGGGTCTATTGATGCAATTAAATGAACATTTCCATCTTCCCATTTAATTTGCGAGAAACTAAGCGCATGATATGGAAAAGACGGTGTTCCAGCACCTATTTGCAAGGTAATTAATCCATTGGCATTGGTGGTTGCACTGTGTTTTTCCATATAAATAGTAACAGGAAGAGTAGATCCACCGCTTTTCTTCTGTAAAACTATAAATACACCTACCGGTTTGTTAATAATTAATTCACCTGAAGCATTGCGAATCACTGCTTGATAGTTCATCATTTCAGGAACTTGTGCAGTAAGAGTGAAAGCGATAAAGAGCATTAACTTTATTTGAAATATCCGTTTCATTATATTTGATTTTTTATAATTTTAAAAGTTTTAATTAATCGTGAACCTTGCCTTATTTGTAAAAAATAAACTCCTGATTTCAAGTTATTTACCAAAATTGTCGTAATTGAATTTACCAACTCATTGTACGTAATTACTTTTCCGCTACCATCAATTAAAGCGTAATACATTTCTGCTGAAAGGAGTGATAAATCTGTTTCGATTATCAGATTATCTGTGGCTGGATTTGGGAAGGTTTTTATTCGTAAATCAATGAAAGTATTTTCAACACCTGATATTAATAATATCTCATAAGGAAGTTGAATGCCGGTTATAATTGTTCCGGTAGATTTTGTAGTTATATTGTTAACAAGCTGTCCGATTGAATAATTTATTGAACCAGTACCGTTTGTTATTCCTCCTCCGCCTGAATTTACACTCGATTGTGCATATAGTTGAGTGCTAATGGTAATAGCCGATAAAAAAAATACAAATTTCTTTATCATAATTTTATGTATAGTAATTTTTTTAAATGAAAATACTGAATTATATTATTGGCATTTCAAAAGTAAATAAACCTGATTTGGTTTGTTTATATTATTGACAATTTGGTATAGTAACTTTATATCCGTTAGAATTTATTTTATATTCGCTCCAAACTCTGCAAAACTTTTTCTTTAAATCGGGTTGCTACAGGTACTTGAGATTTGTCTGTTAATCCAAGTGAGCCTCCATCGGTTTTATGGAAATACATTATATGCTTTAAATTTACCAAATGTGATTGATGAGTACGGATAAAGCCATTTTTTTTAAGTAAAGTATCGTATTCTTTTATATTTTTCGAAACCATAATCGGGTTACGATTTAAGACATGAAAAACGGTATAAGCTCCATCAGCCTGTAAACGAATTATGTCATCAAGTTGAATTACGTGTATGGAATCGGAAGTGCGAAGTACAAGTTTTGTTGGTAGTTGCAAACTTTGAAAATTTTGCAATAACGCATTGAATTTAAAAGTCAGTTCAGCAGTATCTTCTTTCTGCAAAGTTTTTCGAATGGCTTCGACAAATTCGCCTGAAGTATAAGGTTTTAATAAATAATC
Organism: uncultured Paludibacter sp.; assembly: GCA_964396515.1. GTDB lineage: Bacteria > Bacteroidota > Bacteroidia > Bacteroidales > Paludibacteraceae > Paludibacter. The sequence continues at coordinate 38,529 of CAYNGF010000014.1, read as the reverse complement.
GAGTGCGCTGAATTTGATGGCTTGTAAAGCGTATTTTTCGTAGGCTGTAATAAAAATTATGCTGAAACTAATTTTCGTGAAGCGTTTTAATAAATCGAAAGCTGTTCCATCGGGCATATCAATATCGAGTAAAACCACATCGGGTTGATGTATTAAAATGGCCTGATATGCCGAGTTTATATCTTGAGCTTCAGCACATACGGTAATTTCTGGAAAGAACTCAGCCAGCAAGCGCTTGCTTTGTTCTCGGGGCGACAGTTCGTCGTCAACGATTAGTATTTTCATAAAAAACGCTCTTACTTTTTATCTTTGTTTTTTAATCTTTGCTCTTTACTCTTCATATTTTTTAAACGGTAAGTCAATCTTAACCAAAGTACCTTTGCCGGTTTGTGGATTCGGACTTAAAATTTTTAATTTTTCAGTATTATTATCGCTGATATTCAGTCGTTCACGGGTAATATCAAGCGCAAACGATTTATGTTGAATTTGCTTGTTTTCTGATTGGAAACCTTTGCCATTGTCGGTAACTATGAGTGTAAGGTTTTTATTTTTGAATCCAAATTTTACGTTTATTTCTCCATTTTCAATACCTTTAATGCCATGTTCTATTGCATTTTCAATGAACGGTTGTGCTAACATAGGGGGAATTTCGAATAGTTCTGGATTAATATTTTCATCGATCACAACGTTGTAAATAAATGATTTTCCGAAACGTAATTGCTGCATAGCTAAATAATTTTTCAGAAAATCAATTTCACTTTCGAGCGAAATAAATTCCACAGCCGAGTTCTCAAGAATTTGCCGCATGAGTTTTGAGTACTGCGCTAAATAATCCGAAGCTTCATTCCCTTTTTTGGTTTGGATGTACTGATTAATTGCATTTAAGGTGTTAAACATAAAGTGCGGATTCATTTGCGAACGTAAAAGTTTTTGTTTGAGTTCGGCTTGCAATTTTTGCGTTTTCAGCTGCTTACGACGATACAAAACAAACACTAATAAACTTATCAATACCACAGTAATAACAATAGAAGTTATTAGAATTTGGGCACGTTGTAGTTTTAAACTTTTCAGTTTATTTTCATTATCCAAACGGGCAATTTCTTTTTCCTTTGCAGCCGTTTGATATTTTAACTCTAATTCGTGCATAGTATTTTGCACATCGTTAGCGCGAATCGAATCAATTCCTTCCTTATGGGCTTTGAAATGGTTGTAAGCCAATTTCCAATTACCGGTTTTCTCACCAATGATCGAAAGTGCCAAATGTGCCGATGCTTCTTCTTCGGGATATGTTTTTAATGAACTTGCCAGTTCCAGCGCTTTTGTAGCATGTCTTTGTGCTTCTGAAACTCTGTTCATTTCAATTAAAAGATTAGCGGCATTGATATGTTCTGTAATTTTCAGAAAGTTACGATCCATTTGATAGGCAAATTCCATTGCTTTCAATACATCTTTCAATGCATTTTCATATTTTTTTTCCAATTTAAAAATATGACTTCTGTTGGAATATGCCGTAGCCAAACCATTATAATAATTATTAGCTCTGGAGATTAATATCATTGAATCGTACCAAACATACGCCTGTTTGTAGTTTTTTTCGTATTGTGCAATGCCACCCAAATCGTTGAAAATGGCAACACGGGTTGACATACGTTCCTCATCGGAATTCTTGGCAATACTGTAGGCTTTATCAACATAAAACTTCCATTTCTGTTTGTCTGTTTCTTTGAATAATTGCCCTAAATGCTGATAATAATAAGCCAGATTCTTTTTAACCCCCGAAAGTTCTTTGTTTTTAATTGCTTTAAGAGTATAGGCAATGGCAAATTTATAATTTCCCATCGATTCATATTCTGAACCCATATTCATCAATGTCAACGCAATTTTATCAAGATTTTTTATCTCGGTAAAAGCCTTAAGTGCACGATGGTAGTAACTCAAAGCAAGTTCACGTTTGCCTTCATAGCTGGCATTGGTAGCCAATAAATTAAATAAAACTCCAACTTCGCGGTAAATTTTTGCATCCAATGCTAATGTAAGTCCATTTTGCAGATAAATATTGCTTTTTTCGTAATCTCCAGTTTCGCTTAAAAAATCGCCTAAATATTTATAGGCATCGACTATAGCAGCAGTATCATTTGTTTTAATAGCTTTATTCAGACTTCGATGCAATGATTGGATAGAGTCGTTGGCAAAAAGGGTTGTGGTAATTAGGGAATATAAGATAAGCAGTGAAAATTTTTGCATAAATGTGTCTGAGGACTTAATAATTTACAAATATAATTTTTTTTTTAAAGAATTTATTTTACTAGTTCTATTTTTTTAAAAAAATAACCCAAAAGTTTTAAACTTTTGGGGTATTACTAACATTTCCAATGTTTCTATATAAAATGGAAAATGGTTGAGAACTGTTTATTGCTATAAAAAACTATATTTCAGGCACCTCATTGATACTTCCGTAACGGTGATATTCGAAAGTGACGCTTTGTTCCTTCACATAATGCAATAATTCGAGTCGTCCTTCTGCAAGCGGCGTTTGTATGGCAATGTATTTGCCAAGTTCGGCAGCTTTATGATATATTTTGTCCGACAATTTTTCTGAGCAAGTGCGCACGCGTTCATATTTATCCATTTCCTGCACAAATGTTTCTTCGTTCTGCGTTTTGATTTTATCGGTAAAAAGCATTTTCAGCGCATTCAAATTTTCGTTTTCCGCATCTATACTGATAAAAAGTGGTGTTCGGGCAATTTCAGCTGCAGTTACAATCATTAAAATATCTACAAGTTTGTCGTTTGGCTGAACCCTAAGAACCATATTTTTTAAAGGCAGATAACGGAAAATGTTTTGTTCGCCGTATAAGTTGTGAATATCTCTTTCAACCGAGAATTCGTTTTCAAAATTCTGACGATAACTTGCTACAGCATTTTCATACATTACTTTTTCTTCATTACGCAGAACTCCGGCAAAAGCTTTATATCTCGTTTCAATGTTTTCTGATTGTAGTTTTGCGGCTTCTGCTGAATTTTCAATTTTTACAAAACACGAAACATAATTCGGCCCGCCTGCTTTTATTCCACCACCAAATGCCGAGCGTTTCATGCCACCAAATGGCTGTCGGCTTACAATAGCGCCGGTAATTCCACGATTGATATACAGGTTACCCGCTTCAATCGAATTTTTCCATTGTTTCTGTTCGCTTTCGTCCAAACTTTGCAGTCCGGAAGTTAAACCATATTCCGTTGCGTTGGCAAGTTCAATGGCATGTTCGAAATTTTCGGCACAAACCACTGAAAGCATTGGAGCAAAAAGTTCATTTACAAACGAATAATTTCCGGGTTTCACGCCCCATTTTACACAAGGTTTCAATATAAAGCGCTTTTTATCAACAAATTCCGGTTTTACTAACCACCATTCGCCTTCTTCAAGATGTTCGATGGCATGCAGTAATTTATCGTTCTCGTTAGTTATCATTGGTCCTACATAATTTCCACCATCCCAGGCGCTTCCGGTATGCAAACTGGTAACGGCATCAATCATTTTCGAGCGGAAACTTTCATCGTTGTACACTTCTTTTTCGAGAATGAGTAACGAACATGCCGAACATTTCTGACCTGCATTGCTGAAAGCGGAAGTCATGATATTCTGAATTGCATGGTCGCGGTCGGCTTTTGCCGAAACTATTATGGCATTTTTTCCGCCTGTTTCTGCTGAAAGTGGACAAGTCGGGTTATTTTTCAATAACCGGAAAGCTGTGTCAGTCCCACCCGTCAATATAATGTGTTTGATGGAAGGATGAGCTGTAAGGAAATTCAATGGCTCGCGACCATCGGTGCAAACTACCTGGAGTGCGTCTTTCGGCACACCTGCATCCCAAAAACATTGTGCAAATTCCCAGGCAATAGGTAATGCAACCGTTGCAGGTTTCAGAATTACCGTATTTCCTCCGGCAAGTGCTGCAGCAACTCCACCAACGGGAATTGCCAACGGGAAATTCCAGGGTGGAATAACCAGAATAATTCCTTTAGGCGAAATTTTTACTCTGTTCAACTGCTCGAATTTTGCCATTGTAGTAGGGTAGTAGCGACAAAAATCAACTGCCTCGGATACTTCCACATCACCTTCCAAAAAAGTTTTGCCGGTAATTGCTGCCATACAGCCAATTAAATGTCCGCGCTTTTCTGATAGATTTTCAGCCGTTTTATGCAGAATTTCGTAACGCTTTTTTAAAGGGGATTTTCTCCATCCCGAAGCATCTTCTTCGGCTAGAGCAATGATTTGTTTAATTTGATCGAGATTCGAAAGGCTGGTCTGGCATACACATACCTCATCTTCCTGACTTCTATCAAAATAACTGAATTTCTTTTGGGTTTCAATTTCTTTTTCTCCAATTTGAACAGGAATTTGATAAGGTTTATCGGTTGCCGATTTTTTCCACGCTTTTCTGATATTGTCAGCCCATTTGCGGTTTGGTTTTAAGTCGAAATTGGTGTCCGGTTCATTTCTAAAACTTAATGTTTTGAAACTTTCTTCAATGGTTGGAAATTCAACTTCACGTTTGTTTATCAGTCTGTTTTGCGTACGAATTGGCTCTGTTGATATTGTATCTTTCAGTTTGTATGCTTCAACAAATTGATTCACAAGGAAATTCCATTCTTTGCTTTCCGGTTTCAGATTGAAAGAATAGCTCAGGAAGTTATCAGCGCCTGTATTTTCATCCAATCTTCGCACGAGGTAGGAAACAGCATTCAGGAAATGTTCATCCTTTACTACAGGTGTGTAGAGTATTATTTGTTTATCAAGTTTCCGCATAACTCTCGGTAAGTGATTTGCCATACCTTCGAGCATTTCAAAAGTTACAAATTCTTCCACACCGTTTTTCTGTCCAAGCAAATAAGCATACGCAATACTGAAAAAATTATGCGTGGCGACTCCCACATGACAAACACGGGCATTTTCAGGTTCGAGTGCACGTTCGAGCACTTTCAGGTGATTGCCATCCACTTTAATTTTCGAATCGTAAATGGGCACTTTCCATCCTTTAAGCGATGAAACAACTGTTTCCATTTGCAGGTTGGCTCCTTTTACTAAACGCATTTTTACAGGAGCGCCACCTTCGCTTACGCGTTTGTGTGCGAATTCAAGCAAGCGTGTTTGATAATCGAAAGCATCGGGCAGATAAGCCTGAATAACTAATCCTGCGTAATAGTTTTTAAATTCGGGTTTGCTAAGCGTGGTAATAAAAACATCAAGCGTTAATTCGGTGTCCTTGTATTCTTCCATATCAAGATTTACAAACTTGGCTTTTTTATTTCCGTTTTCGTCGGTAAACGGATAATCCATTGCCTGCTTGTAAATTCGGGTTAATCTATCACATAGTTCACGTTTGTTTTCAGCATAATTCAGGGCATTTATTTGTGCATAAATGCCTGATATTTTTATCGATATATAATTAATGCGTGGATCTTTCAAGGCTTCGAGATAATGTTCGTAACGGTGATTTGCTTCGCCATCGCCCAAAACCACTTCTCCAAGCAGGTTTACATTCTGCCCGATTTTGTCGTGCTGACGTTCGCCTAAATGTCGGTTAAGTACCGATGGTTTTTCATCAATAATTACTTTGGCGGTTTGTGCACGCAATTCTTTTTTGAAAATAGGCACAGCAATAAAATCGAACCAATAACCGAATGTCGAAAAAAGTTTCATCAGAAAAGCATCCGAGGAACTGAAAAACTCAGGAACTCCGTATTTATCAATTAAAACTTTGATACGTCGTGCCAGCTTTTTATTACTCCGGATTTGTGCCGACTCGTCGAGCATTTTTGCCAGCAAAGTTTTGTCGTTTGGGTTTTGAATCAGGATGGCATATTTCTGCTGTTCCTTTTTTTCTTCGGCAGTAATTTCATTTTCAGCAAGGCTCAAAAACTGTTTTGCCCAATCAATTACTTCGTTTGATGTTATTTTATTCATGGTAGATTTGTATTTGTTTGTGTATGCAAATTAACATAAAATTTTTGTAAAAATGAGTAGAAACTGAGTAAATATTCAGTATTAATTTTTGTTTTTTTAAAAATATTTTTTTTCAATAAAAAAATCCCTATTGGCATTTACCAACAGGGATTCAAATGAAAATATATTGAAGTCCGCAGGATTTCGCCTTGCGGGAAGATAGTTCTTTTAATTGACAGTTGATAGTTGACAGTTAGTTTATAGTTTATAATTTACTGTCCACTATCCACTGTCCACTGAATTACATCATTCCACCCATTCCGCCGCCCATAGGCATTTGTGGAGCAGGATGTTCTTCTTTCTTTTCAGTAATTACACATTCAGTAGTGAGGAACATACCTGCAATAGAAGCTGCATTTTCCAATGCTACACGTGTAACTTTGGCAGGGTCAACTACGCCTGCAGCGAAGAGGTTTTCATAAACTTCGGTACGCGCATTGTAACCAAAATCGCCTTTTCCTTCACGAACTTTTTGAACAACTACGGCTCCTTCTTTTCCTGCATTGATAACAATTTGACGCAATGGTTCTTCAATAGCACGTTTTACGATTTCAACACCGATTGCTTCATCTTCGTTTGCAGTTTCAATTGCGTTAAGCGATTCGATAGCGCGGATATATGCAACTCCTCCTCCGGGAACAATTCCTTCTTCGATAGCAGCACGGGTTGCACTCAGAGCGTCATCAACGCGATCTTTCTTTTCTTTCATTTCCACTTCCGAAGGTGCTCCAACTTTTAATACTGCTACACCACCTGAAAGTTTTGCAAGACGTTCCTGCAATTTTTCGCGGTCGTAATCGGAAGTAGTCTGGGCAATTTGAGCTTTGATTTGTGCAATGCGGGTTTGAATGTTTTCCTTTTCGCCCGAACCGTTTACAATAATTGTGTTATCTTTATTCACAGTAATTTTTTCGGCTGTTCCAAGCATTTCAAGTGTAGCCTGATCGAGTTGAATTCCTTTTTCTTCCGAAATTACTACTCCACCAGTCAGAATGGCAATATCTTCGAGCATTTCTTTACGACGATCGCCAAATCCGGGAGCTTTAACTGCACAAATTTTCAGTTGAGCGCGCAGACGGTTTACTACAAGAGTAGTAAGCGCTTCGCTTTCAACATCTTCAGCAATGATTAATAAAGGACGACCGGTTTGAACGGCTGGTTCGAGAATTGGAAGTAATTCTTTAAGATTGGAGATTTTTTTATCGTAAATCAGGATGTATGGTTTTTCCATTTCTACTTCCATTTTTTCGGTATTGGTTACGAAATAAGCAGAAATGTAACCACGATCGAATTGCATACCTTCAACTACTTCTATTGTAGTATCGGTACCTTTTGCTTCTTCAATGGTAATAACTCCATCTTTTGAAACTTTACGCATTGCATCAGCAATAAGTTTACCGATTTCGGGGTCATTATTGGCAGAAATTGAAGCAACTTGCTCAATTTTATTGTAATCGTCACCAACGGTTACCGATTGCGATTTGATGTTTTTTACAACTGTGGCTACGGCTTTGTCAATACCACGTTTCAAATCCATAGGATTAGCTCCTGCAGTAACATTTTTCAAACCTACACTCACGATTGATTGTGCAAGTACGGTTGCAGTTGTTGTGCCATCGCCTGCATCGTCGCTGGTTTTTGAAGCTACTTCTTTTACTAATTGTGCACCAAGATTTTGAAATGAATCTTCAAGTTCAATTTCTTTGGCAACTGTAACACCATCTTTTGTGATGTGTGGTGCTCCGAATTTCTTTTCGATAATAACATTGCGACCTTTAGGTCCGAGTGTAACTTTCACTGCATTTGCCAATTCATCAACTCCTTTTTTCAGTTGATCGCGGGCATCGATATTGAATAAAATTTCTTTTGCCATATTTTTATTTACAATTTATTTATTTACAATTTACAATTCCTGACACAAAAGTCATGAGTCTCTGTTCTAAGTTCTTTGCTCTGATTAAATTATTGCTAAAATATCAGACTGACGCATGATCAGGTATTTTTCGCCTTCCCATTCGAGTTCGGTACCGGCATATTTACCGTATAGTACATTGTCGCCAACGGCTACCATCATTTCTTCGTCTTTTGTCCCTTTGCCAACTGCCAAGACTTCACCTTTTAAGGGTTTTTCTTTTGCTGAATCTGGAATGATAATTCCTCCAACTGTCTTTTGTTCTACTGGTGCCGGTTTCACAAGCACGCGATCGCCTAATGGTTTAATGTTCATAATTTATCTCCTTTTAAAAAAATGATTTTTATTAGTTGTTAGTTGCTTTAAATACGCCCCTAAATTATGCACATTTTATGCCAAAATGTATTCTCTTTATTTTTGGCAGTTAAGAAAGTTCTGAAAACCGAAATTTGTTCAGTTTGCTGACAACTTGTCATTGTTGAGTTGACAGTTTGCAAATGTGTAGTAGCTTGTATATGTCGAAAAGTAGGAGTGATGGATTTTTACCGATCAATTGCTTTCTTAATGTATATTTTAATATATCAAATTTGAAAGCAGCAATTTTTACTAAATGTAGTTTTTTTAGTGAAAGATAATGTTTTAAGAGTTTTGATGTTTCAGGGAGGTAAGGATATTTTCCTGTATGATATAATCGCAAAAGATTTGCTGTCGCAATTTCTGTTTTTTTTAAAAATGTTTCATTGTTATCTAATCCTCTGTGAATAAGCGGGTTGTCAATTTGAATAAATTCATAACCTAAACTTTTCAGTTCATGTCCGAACAACATATCTTCGTGTCCATAAGTTTTTATTGTTTCATTAAAACGAACTTTGTTAAAAATATTTTTTGAAATCAGGAAATTAAATGTTGCAAAATTATTTTTTTCACGTTCATTTGCAGGTCGTGCTTCTCTTTTTCTACCGTATTTAAGTCGTAAACTGAATTCCGCATTCGATTCATTTGGATCGTATTCAGTTCCACCAATTACCACACAATCTTCGTTGCAAAAAGCTTCGTATTTTTCAATAAAATGAGGAGTGTAAATTTCGGCATCGCAATCTAAAAAGAGCAAATGATCGTATTTTGCTTTATCAGCCAGGCGATTTCTGATTGCTGACCGACCGAAATTATCTTTCAGAACTTCGTAGGTGCAATTTTCCAGTTTCTCAATTTCCTTATTCTCATTAAGAAATGTGTTCGAGCCATCTTCCATAACGATTATTTCAAAATCAACAAAACTTTCGACAGCTTGCCTGTGAAGCTCCAAAACTAATTTTGTAACATTATAATTGTAAGCGGGAATAAGTATTGAAAGCATTTTTTAAGTGTTTTTACAAAATTACAAAATTATTCATCAGGTTGGAAATTTATATTAAAGGAATTGAAGTCTTAAATTGATTAAAACAAAAAAAATCAGGACTTTTCTCGAATCGGAAAGTCCTGATTTGCATAAAAAATTATTTTCTAAATAATGTGGAGATTATTTTTTCCACTTGCCACCACCAAAATAAAAACCAATATTTACTGTAAGATAGCTGTTTGGAGAGGTGCCGGTAGCTTGCATAATATTTGCCACATCGTATTTTGTGGTTTGTGGTATCAGGTAGTATTCAAGTGCCATGCGGAATTTACCTGCTTCAAAGCCTGCACGTAAAGCGCCGCCCAAAGTTCTTGAGGGATTTGGTAATTCATCTATCTGATAGTTAAATTCTGATTCAGATTGACCTAACATGTAGATGTCGTAAATACTGAAAGAACCAATACTTCCACCAACAAATGGAGCAAAAAAACTAGCGCCTTTATTAAAGTAAAAATCGCTCACAAGCATAATATTTGAGTTTACATGCATGGTGGCTTCAGCAGAAGTTGGGCTTAATTGAGTTACGTCTCTCAACATAAAAGCACCCCCGAATTTAACACCTGCATTCAGGTTGTCGAGGATGTTGTAGCGTATGTCAAGTACATCGATAGCAAATCCTCCACCTCCGGTAGGTACAGTTAAACCAAGATTACCTCCAACACGAATTTTGCCTTTTTCCTGAGCATTAATAGTCAGACAAGTAAATAAAACTAAAGCAATAAAAATGAGCTTTTTCATAAAAATTTTTTTAAAATTTGTTGTTAATGTCCATAGAATCAGAAAACGAAAAAATGCTTATTGGACACAAATGTAGTTACTTTTTATCATTTTTATCAACATAAATATAAATATCTTACAAATCAAGCTAATTTTAATTTATGAAATTACAATTGCTTTTTTAATTTGTGTTTAATGTTGAATATCAAGAAAATCCCAAATCTCAGAAATGAGATTTGGGATTTTAAATGGTTAATAGTAATTTGTTAAATGGTATATTAATTTACTTGTGCCACAATTTCGTCATATCTTCCAAAGTTTTGCCTTTGGTTTCGGGAACCATTTTCCAAACAAAGATAGCTGAAAGCACTGACATCACTCCATAAAGAACGTAAGTGAAAGTAATACTGAAAGCTTCTAGTGAAGGAAAAGTAGAAGAAACCACAAAATTGGCAATCCATTGAGCTGCAACAGCTATCGCTACTGCTTTTCCGCGAATGGTATTCGGGAAAATTTCGGAAATCAACACCCAGCAAATCGGTCCCCACGACATCATAAATGCTGCTGTATAAATTACGATAAATATCAAAGTGCTTACACCGATTATTTGCAAATGCGCTAAAGTACCGATTGCAAACATACCAATCGCCATACCTATTGATCCGATTATCAATAATGGTTTACGTCCGAACTTATCAACCGTAAAAATGGCTACAAGTGTGAAGATGATATTTACAAAGCCCATAATTACCGTTTGCCACATGGCTGCATCGTTACCAAAGCCGAGACCTTTGAAAATGGTTGGCGCATAATAAAGAACTACGTTGATACCTACAGCCTGTTGGAAAACGGATAATAATATGCCAATAATCAACACTTTCCAACCATAAGTCAAAACATTCTCCACTTTTTCGTGTACGGTTTCCTTGATTTCGGTCAGAATAATTTTCGCTTTTTCTAATCCGTTAATTTTGCTCAAAATGCGGAGTGCTTTATCATCTTTATGATTGAGGGCTAAATATCGAGGAGTTTCCGGCACAAAGAAAAGTAGAATACCAAAGGTAGCCGCAACAAACGATTCGGATAGGAACATTAAACGCCAGCCGGTTTCATTAATCCAAACAGGCTCTTTGCCAAATACAATAAAATAGTTGACAAAATATACCACGAGCATACCGAAAATGATGGCAAATTGGTTCCACGACACAAGCTTACCACGAATTTCAGCAGGTGCCATTTCGGCAATATACATGGGGCAAATAGCCGATGCCAGTCCTACACCAATTCCGCCAATAACCCTGAAAATATTAAACGATACCAAAAGATTTGAAACATCGGTTGGTGTGTTTAAAAATAACATTTCGGGATAAGCAGAGCCTACAGCTGAAATGAAAAATAAGACAGAGGCTATAATTAACGATTTCCGACGACCAAAACGGGTAGCGAAAATCCCTGAAATTATACCACCGATAATACAGCCAATCAGCGCACTCGAAACGGTTGCACCATGATAGAACGTTGCTGCATCGCCGTATTTATCAGCATTGAGCTGAAAAAAAACTTTTATCGGATCAACAGCGCCTGAAATAACTGCTGTGTCGTAACCAAAAAGGAGTCCACCCAATGTTGCCACTAAAGTAACTCCAATAATAAAGAAATGATTAGGATTTTGTGAGTTCATAATATTTTATTATTGCCCCCTAAATCCCCCTAAAGGGGGACTTAAAGAGCGAGTTGTTTTTAAACCAAGTTCCCCCTTTAAGGGGTTAGGGGGTTTATATATACATATTTACTATTGCTTCGTACAATTCCTGTTTCCCGCTGATAACGGCAGGTTCTTCGTTTTTAGCTTTTGCATAAGCATACACATCTTCTAAAGTGAGCTTACCATTTTCAAAATCTTTTCCGATTCCATTATCGAATGAAGCATAACGTTCTTTAAGCATTGCAGGAATTTGCGATTCTTCGAGAATGCCGGCCGCAGCTTCCAATGCACGTGCAAAAGCATCCATACCTGCGATGTGTGCGATAAAAATATCTTCCATATCGGTTGAATTGCGACGCGTTTTAGCATCGAAATTAGTTCCTCCACCCTGAAGTCCGCCTGCTTTCAAAATTACAAGCATTGCCTGTGTGAGTTCGTACACATCAATTGGGAATTGGTCAGTATCCCAACCGTTTTGCGCATCGCCACGGTTAGCATCAATCGAACCAAGCATTCCGGCGTCAGCTGCACATTGTAAATCATGCTCGAAAGTATGACCGGCAAGTGTGGCATGGTTTACTTCAATATTTAGTTTGAAATCTTTGTCCAGACCATGTGCTTTCAGGAATCCGATAACGGTTTCAGCATCAACATCGTATTGATGTTTCGATGGTTCCATTGGTTTAGGTTCGATAAAGAAAGTTCCCTTGAATCCTTTACTACGTGCATAGTCGCGAGCCATTTTCAACATTTGAGCTAAATGTTCTTTTTCACGTTTCATGTCTGTATTCAAAAGGCTCATATACCCTTCGCGTCCACCCCAAAATACATAATTTTCGCCACCAAGCTCAATAGTTGCATCCAAAGCATTTTTTATTTGCAATGCAGCACGTGCAACGCTGTCAAAGTTTGGATTGGTAGCAGCGCCGTTCATATAGCGTTTATGACTGAACACGTTCGCTGTTCCCCAAAGCAATTTTATACCTGTAGCAGCCATTTTTTCTTTGGCATAAGCTACAATAGCTTTCAAGTTCGATTCATATTCTTCAATTGATGAACCCTCATCAACCAGGTCGATATCGTGAAAACAAAAATATTCGATACCCATTTTTTGCATGAACTCGAAACCTGCATCCATTTTATCTTTGGCTGCCTGAATAGCATCAGAGGCTTGATTCCATTCAAAATCTTTGGTAGGACCACCAAACGGATCGGATGATTCACCGCACAAGGTGTGCCAGTAAGCCATTGAGAATTTGAACCAGTCTTTCATTTTACGACCATAAACCACTTTTTCAGCATCGTAATAACGAAATGCAAGTGGATTTTTACTTTCTTTTCCTTCGAATTTAATTTTTTCGATTGTTGGGAAATACACTTTTGACATAATTTGTATAAATTTTAAGAATTAATGATTTTTTTAATTAATGAGCCAATGTGCTAATGAGTCAATCAGTCAATGAACTTATGTCTAAATTATTCCAAAACATAACATTTAAATGGCATATTATAAATTGGCATATTGACTCATTGGCGAATTATAAAATTGGCATATTGGAAAGCCATCGCTTATACGCAGCATTTGTAGCTTCTATATTTTTTTCTTCAGGAGTAATTACCATTATTTTCTTCAGTGTTGCAAATGCTTCTTCGGCATTTTTGTAAATTCCTGCACCTATTCCTGCGCCACGCGCTGCGCCAACCGAACCGTCTGTATTGTACAATTCGATAGTTGCACCGGTAATGTTTGCCAAAGTCTGCCGGAAAATCGGACTCAGAAATAAGTTAGCATGACCTGCACGAATGGTTTTGGTTTCAATTCCCATTTGGTTCATAATATCCATGCCATATTTAAACGAGAATGCAATTCCTTCGTGCGCAGCACGAATTAAATGTGCTTTACGTATTCTGTTGAAGTTTATACCATGAATTGAACAATTCGGTTCAAGATTGCCGAGAACACGCTCTGCACCGTTGCCAAACGGTATTATGCTTACACCTTCGCTTCCAATAGGAATTTTGGCTGCCAATTGGTTCATTTCTGCATAACTTATACCTTCGGGAGCAACATTATTTTTTATCCATGTATTTAAAATTGCTGTTCCGTTAATGCAAAGTAAAACTCCCACACGAGTTGCATCTGTTGAATGATTGACGTGAGCAAAAGAGTTTACACGACTTTGTGGGTCGTATTTCGAATCGCTGTTTACGCCATAAACTACACCCGAAGTTCCTGCCGTAGCTGCTATTTCGCCCGGATTCAGTACATTTAACGACAATGCATTATTAGGTTGATCGCCTGCACGGTAAGTAACAGGAGTTCCGGCAGCTAAACCAAGTTCAGCAGCAATATCAGCTTTCAAATTTCCTTGTTGACCAAAAGTTGGAACAATTTCAGGAACCAACGCTGTATTGAAATCAAAATAATCGAACAAGAATTTTGCAGGAGCATTTGCTTTGAAATCCCATGCAATTCCTTCGGACAGTCCTGATGCGGTTGTTGTTGCCTTCCCTGTCATACGCATGGCAATATAATCGCCCGGAAGCATGTAATATTTTGCTTTTGAAAAGTTTTCAGGTTCATTTTCCTTAACCCAAGCCATTTTTGCAAGTGTGAAATTTCCCGGAGAATTCAGTAAATGTGATAAACATTTTTCATTTCCGACTTCTTTCATGGCTTTTTCACCATAAGGAACAGCACGGCTGTCGCACCAAATAATGGCATTCCGAATTGCATTTTGGTGTTCGTCCACTAAAACAAGTCCATGCATTTGATAGGATATACCGATAGCTTTAATATCGGATGAAGAAATATTTGATTCTTCCAAAACTGCTTTTGTTGCAGCTTTCAGATTTTCCCACCAAGTTTCAGGATTTTGTTCTGCCCAACCGGCTTTTACCGATATAATTTCCATTTCCTTTTTAGGGAAAAAAGCTGATGATAAACATTCTCCTGTAACTGCATCCACCAAGCTCGCTTTTACCGATGAACTGCCTAAATCGTAACCAAGTAAAAGCCCCTCCAAACCTCCTTGAAGGGGAGGCTTAATGTTACCCTGTTCTTGTATTTTCTTATCATTAATCATATTAAAAAAAATGGTTTTATTTATCAATACTAATTATTAAAGCCTCCTCTTCGGGGGGGGAAGGGCTTTATTTTTTATATTTATAAAGTCTTGCTGCTCTGTGAGGTACACCTTCTTCTTTTTCGTCTAAAGCTACAACATAAGGCCATTGTGCCACTTTTTTTCGGAAATTCCGTACATCTGACCGCTTCTGATGGATGGTGTCGTATAGTGTTTGTAATTGGGTAATAGTAAATTTCCGGGGAAGCAACTCAAAAAGCAAATGTGGCTCAATATCCAGGTTATGTCTGATGTGTTCGATACCTTTCTTAATGATATCAGCATGGTCGAAAGCGAGATTCATTTTTGAAACTTCATTTAAGTCGTACCAGTTAATCTGGGTATTTTCTTTTTTTACCTGAATCTTCCGGTCGATTTTAATTAATGCCACATAAGCAACCGTAACTATACGACCAATTTTTAATTGCATAGTATTTTCAAGCCAGAGTATATCGCGAGGGTTCTCGGTACGTTTCGGGTTTCCAAAACTCCGAAATTGACTTAAGTAGATGTTTTTTAATCCGGTCAGTTCATTTAATATGCGTGTTGCGGCTTCATCCAAATCCTCATTAGCCAAAATGATGCTACCGGGCAATTTTTTGTCATTATATAATTCATTGTTTTCTTCAATGGTTCTTTCAATTAAAAGAACTTTCATTTTTTCGCCATCAAAGCCGAAAACAACACAATCGACCGATACATGAGGATTATAAAGATTTTCGTTTGGCATTGGAATTATTTAGATGATTCACAGTGCAAAAATACTCAATTAATTTAAATTATTATATAAAAATATTATGTTATAAAACACATAATCAAATATTTAAATATTGTAATAATTACAATAACATTAAATTATTTATTGTTTAATTTACAATAAGAAATAAATCGCTCTATGAATTAAATTGCTGATTCAATGAATTTATTAATTGTAATGTAAATTAAAGATGATTACTAAAAATACAATAAGAAAATTTGAGTTATTTTTTTGAAAATAATTTTGAAAATGATTTTTATTGGTTTTCAGGTTGATATTTTTTGTTACCTTTGAAAATAGAATAAAATACATTTACATTACTTCAAAAATATGACTATCAACGATTTCAACAATATATTTTTTATTGGTATTGCCGGAAGCGGTATGAGCGCCATTGCGCAATATTTAGGTGGAATTGGCAAAAAGGTCAGTGGCAGCGATCGTTACTTTTTGCCCGATACTCCCAACGAAACAAAAACAAAACTCGAAGCCGAGGGTATTCAGTGTTTTTTGCAGGATGGAAGTGGAATTACACCCGAAACTGATTTGGTAGTGGTTTCTACTGCCATAGAAGATACGGTTTATGAAGTTCAAAAAGCCAAAGCATTGAATATTCCAATTTTGAAACGTTCGCAGGTGTTGGCTATTATTTCGGAAAGCAAAAAAACGATAGCCGTTGGCGGAACTTCGGGTAAAAGTACCACATCAGCCATGATTTTCGATATTATGCAGTATGCCGGGCTTGCACCAAGCATTATCAGCGGTGCCGGGCTCACAAGTATTATTCGTGAAGGAAAAATTGGCAACGCTAAAGTCGGAGCAGGAGAATGGTTGGTTATCGAAGCCGACGAAAGCGATGGTTCAATCGTTCAATATCATCCTGAAATAGGTTTATTATTGAATATCGATAAAGATCATCAAGAGATTGATGAATTAATGCAGATTTTCGAAACTTTTCGTAACAACACAAAAGATGTTTTTATTACGAATCAGTCCAACAAGTTTGCTTCAAAAATCAGCAAAAATATTGCCGATGATTTTTCAGTTAATGAAGATATAAATGCCGGTTTGATGGCGCGTAACTTCAATCAATCAGGTTTTCAAATTTCATTCGATGTAAATGGTGTTACAGTTAAAATCAATGCTTTAGGACACCACAATATGGAAAATGCTTTGGCTGCTATTGCTGTTGTGCAGCATTTGGGCGTTTCGGTAGAAGTTGCTGCAGAAGCGTTGCTACAGTACGAAGGTATTTATCGCCGGCATCAAATCGTTGGTGAAAAGAACGGTGTAATTCTGATTGACGATTATGCTCACAATCCTGCCAAATGTGCCGCCTCCATTGCTGCCTGTCAACCTGTAGCGCCAAAAGTAATTGCATGGTTTCAGCCTCATGGCTATAAACCTACCCGTTTTTTACGCGATGATTTTGTGAGAGAAATTGCAGCTGTATTACGTCCGCACGATGAAATTTGGATGAGTGAAATTTTTTACGCCGGCGGTTCGGCTGTAAAAGATATATCGGCAAACGATTTAATACGGGATTTGCAATCGTTAGGTGTAAATGCATATTTTGTTGAAGACAGAAAAAACCTGGTTCAAGCTCTTAAGGCTCATTTTACCGGAAATGATGTGCTTTTGCTTATGGGAGCGCGTGACCCAAGTTTGGAAACTTTTGCCTCAGAGGTTTGGAAACAACTTGATTAGATTTTTTATTTGCTGTTTTCTGTTACGAAAAAAATAAAAAAGCCGGCTGAATTCACATCAACCGGCTTATTTCATTAAAAAATATTTTTTCTTATTCCGAAACTTTCACTGCTTTAGGATCGCTTTGCCATAAACCATGTTTGGTGCAATACGCCATTGCCACAAGATTCAAATCTTTCGATGGTACAATGTGGAAATCCACTTCAGCATGACCGGGTTTGTTGCCCAAAGTTCCGGGAGGAAAATTAGTTTCGGCAAGCAGCACTTCGCCATTCCACAACTGAATGTATTTGATATAGTGATCAAAATCGTCAGGGTGAACATATTCATTCCCCATAACTACTTTCACTGCGAGTTTTTCGCCTGCTTTTGCACTGTCGGCTACATGAATAAAAGGTGAATGACGATCGATAAAGTCCCTTTTAGCTTCTCTGTCAATCTGGCTAATGTCCTGATAAGTATTAACTTTTGGCATAATTTATAAAATTTAAAATGTTAAATGTATTGCGATATTTTGAACTTAAAACAAAATATTTTGAAAATTGTTTGCCGAAATTAATGAAAATTTTCAAGATTTTTAGTAGAAGAACTGTTTAAAACTGTCATTTCGTATAATATTAGCTGTTTATCTGTTTTAAAATGCAGAAAATCTGTATCTTCGCTATTGTAGAAAAATTATCTAATTATTTATAAGAATTATTTATCTAAATAGAATACATTCGGACGTTGAAACTCTATGATTTAAGGGATGATTACAGCGTTAAGTTATCTCACCTTTGAAGAGAAGAATACAATTAGGTGTCCTACCTAAAATATTTAAATCGTAAAAAATGTGCTTTTTATAACAGATCATCTTTAATACCCTTAAAAATATACGTTCATATATTCTATAACTATCCGATAATCTGATTATATGTGTTTTTATTATTAGAATATTAATAAAGTAGCTTAATGCAAAGACGTACAATAACAAAAAGCAAAAAAGCATTTTCTTCAGTAGCAGCGTTGATCAGGATACATCTGATAAGCCATTTAGGCATAAAATGGGGGGTTGTTGAAGGTCGAAGGGTATATACTCAGAGAAAAAAGAGAAGGAATAAGAGTCCTACAGCTATACAGACGAGTCTGTTTAAATAGGAGGTAGGTTTTTTAAAAAAATTCAAATATATTTTTGCAAGTAATAGAATTACAGATAATTAAAAATAAATTTCGGCAGAATTTGATTTTTGTCGGTCAATAATGGTTCTTAATCTTAAAAATCACTATCTTTACCATGTATCTATGAATTTTAGCTATTAAATCATTAAATTTTAATAATTATGAAAACTTTCGCATCGAAAGTTCTGTTCAAAACAGTTATTTTAAGTGTTTTACTGTCGCTTGTTTCTACAGTATGCAATTCGCAAACTACACTTTTAAAGAACAAGGCAAACATAGTTACCTTGATGTTAAACTACAAAACTTTTGCATTTGAGGGTGGTAATTTATCGGGGTATGACTGTATCGACTGCCAAAACGACACTATGCCTTTGAAATGTTATGCCAAATTACCTGTCGATTATGGTGCGATGTATTTTTCTTTCATTTCAACTAACGATACAGTTTTTTATTCTACTTTACTATGGATGGCAGTTGGTACAATTGTGAAACCTACGCCGTTTATCAATACAGGTATTTTTGAAAACGGAAACATTTTGGCCGGTCAACCTGCTACTTATCGTATGGTCGATCCTTTTGTGAATACATCACCTTTGGTTTATTTAGGTGGTTTTCAATTTCTTAATTCTATTGAAATTAAAACCGAAAAAGCAGCAAGGCAAAAAGATACTATTTGGAATCAAATCGATTCACTGAAAGTTCTTCAGTTTTTTCACACTAAAAATTATCATGCAATTGCTTTACCTTATCATCCGGCTCATGGATGGTCTAATCCTGACGATCAGCTCGATTATAGTAAATGGATAGTGATTTTATACTATTTCGATGGAATAAATACCAATGTGTCAGATTGCAAAGAAGATTATTCTGTATTAAAAACCCTCGCAACCGATTATTTTATTATTAACGCAAATAATCAAAATGGGCAACCTATACAATATGAAATTTACGATATGACAGGCAAGTGTGTAAAGAAAAACGTATTAAGAAGTACCGGACCCGTAGAACTCACCGACTTAAAAGCAGGAATTTATAACATTTTGATTTACGAAGGCGAAGTTGTGAAATACAAAAGCAGAATAATAAAGAAGTAATTCTAAACATTATTCCGTTTATGTTTTGAGGAATCATTTCTTTGATCAAAGTAAAGAAAAACTTCAAGAGTAATATAAGGTTAAATAAATATAAAAGTTCACGCGAAGCCGCAAATGTGCAAATTACGAATGTAACTGTCGGATAATCATTTGAATACAATTTTACGCAAAGAAAAACAGAACCGTATTAGTGGCTTAAGACCACAACCGATAAATCGGCATGTATCATTTGTATGATAAATAATATTGTCTAACTTCAATTAGTTCAGCAAACCTCTAATCATCTTTCAGTGAACCATTTTCTCAAACGCCCTCCAAAGCTTATCATCTTCGGGTACCGGAGCAGTAATTTGTATCAGTTGTTTCGAGACCGGGTGGATAAATTCCACATTTCGGGCATGAAGGCTGATCCCTCCGTTAGGGTTGGAGCGAGCAAAGCCGTATTTTAGATCACCTTTTATCGGACAGCCCATTTTAGCCAACTGGCAACGAATCTGGTGGTGGCGACCGGTTTCGAGAAGCACTTCGAGCAGGTAATAAGTATCGGAATGTGCAATCAGTTTGTAAGTGAGCGCTGCTTTTTTGGCATTTGGGACTGCCTTATCGTGCGCTACCGATTTGTTTTGTTTCTCGTTGCGTACTAAAAAATGCTCTAATCTTCCTTCCGTATTTTCAGGTTTGTTTTTTACAATTGCCCAGTAGGTCTTTTTCACCTCTTGATTTTTAAACATATCATTCAGTCGGGAAAGCGCTTTGCTTGTTTTTGCAAAAATCACCACACCACTCACAGGGCGGTCCAATCTGTGCGTAACGCCGCAAAAAACATCGCCCGGTTTATTATATTTTTCTTTCAAGTATCGTTTTAGGATTTCCGAAAGGGGTTCATCACCGGTTTTATCACCCTGCACAATTTCGGAACAGGTTTTGTTTACGGCAATTATGTGGTTATCTTCGTAGAGAATAGTCATTTTTGATTTACAATTTACAATCCGCCACTGCGGACAAGTTTTACAATTTACAATTTGTTTCAGAGTTCCTAGTTTGAAAGTTTCAGGTTTCAGGGTTTTGAATTGAATTAAATTAAGTTTGCAAAGTTATTAATTTACCTGTAAATTTAATGAACAACTAATAACTTTATTATCAATCAATTCAGCTTTTGCATTTGAATTTAATATATCATTGATATCTAGATAAAAACGATAAATTAAATCATATACAGTTCATATACCGTTCTTTATATATTAATTTAACTTTCGCGAGTATAAGTAATTGAATTTGAAATACATAAATATGTGCAATGAATTTTCTACTTGCGGTGTACCGTTCCCCTCGGATACTTGTTCCGCTCGCGGGAAGGAGAGGGGCTGGGGGTGAGGTAAAATATCGAAAATTTGGAAAACATACATTTGTATAACCATCTGATATTCAATATGCAGCATTAAGCAATAATCAGTAATTCATGCAATTAAATACATGCGAAAGTTGAAATGGTAATTTCTTCTACAGCTTTAAAAGTATAAACCATAACAATACCGGTTTTAAGTGTATTAATAATATCGGCGCTAAAATATAGATATTATATATAAAATCAAATAGACATATAGTTATTAACAATATATTTTTTACAAAAATAACCGAAATAAAAGCGTTGCAAAAGCGGGGGTTGTTTTTTTAGTTAATATTTATAGTATGTAGTAAGTAGTTTTTTTATTTGAAAAGTAAGGGTTGTGATTTGCTTTCAGAAAATTGTATCTTTGAACCGATAAACAACAGGCAGCATTGAAGAAACCAGCTTGATATTGTTGTGATTTGCTTTCAGAAAATTGTATCTTTGAACCGATAAACAACTAGTGTTACCTACTGCACCATTTCCATATAGTTGTGATTTGCTTTCAGAAAATTGTATCTTTGAACCGATAAACAACAATTGACGGCGAACAATTCGAGGTCAATATGTTGTGATTTGCTTTCAGAAAATTGTATCTTTGAACCGATAAACAACAATTTTTATCACTTTTACTACCACGTTTCTGTTGTGATTTGCTTTCAGAAAATTGTATCTTTGAACCGATAAACAACTAGTGTT
>CAYNGF010000014.1:0-16765 GCA_964396515.1 uncultured Paludibacter sp. | reverse complement strand
CGTTTCTGTTGTGATTTGCTTTCAGAAAATTGTATCTTTGAACCGATAAACAACTGGGTGGAGTTAAGAACGAAGGCAAAGAGTGTTGTGATTTGCTTTCAGAAAATTGTATCTTTGAACCGATAAACAACGACTACAAGTTCGAATGGAAGTATGCATATGTTGTGATTTGCTTTCAGAAAATTGTATCTTTGAACCGATAAACAACAAAATAACGAATGGCATCGATATCTTTAAGGTTGTGATTTGCTTTCAGAAAATTGTATCTTTGAACCGATAAACAACTCAGCCGATATTGATTATATGGAAGATATTGTTGTGATTTGCTTTCAGAAAATTGTATCTTTGAACCGATAAACAACTGTGTTATTTTTGTTGATTGATAATAATTGTTGTGATTTGCTTTCAGAATCACATACCACATTTTCACAGAAAACAAAAGCAAACAAAAACTAATAATAATCTATATATTAGATAATTATAAATTTGTCAACCTCCCGAAACACTCTCTTTTTTTGCTCATATTTGTTCTTTTTTGCACAAAACCGTTTCTCAAACCGTTTCTTTTTTGTATCTTTGTTTCAAAGAAAATTCCGATTAAGCGAGTGAAAATCAAACTCGTTTGAATTTTCCGAGTGATAGGAATTTATGTAAACGGATATGAAAACAACAGTCAAACTGCGAATTAAGAAACTCGCCGACGGAAACGGAAGTTATTATCTGGATTGGTTTCAGAATGGGAAACGCCATTATGAATACCTGAAAATCTACACCGTACTATCCGACCGCCCCACCAAAGAAGAACGGGAAGCCAACAAGGAATCCCTGAAACTCGCCCAGCAAATCCGCAACCAGCGGGAGAACCAACTTATCGCCAGTCCGAACGGAATCACTCCAGCACACAAGCGCAAACAGTCAGTTCTTGCCTATTGCGAAGCTCAGGCAGCCACCAAAGTCAGTATGCAGGTCGTTGAACACCTCAAAGAATATATGCCCAACAAATCGCTCCAAATGCAGGAAGTAAAGCGGGAGTTTGTGCAAGGTTTCGCCGATTATTTGGCAAGCAATCTTCACGGAAATACGGCTAACGCCTATTTTTCCAAATTCCGTTCGTTTATCAAAAGAGCCATTACCGAAAGTATTGTTGCTTCCGATACTCTGTTGGATATAGAAGCCCCCGAGAAACAAGAAACGATCGTGAGTTTCCTAACAACCGACGAGATTGGACGGATAGCACAAAGCAGTCTCAACCCGAAAGTAAAAACAGTATTCCTGTTTTCCTGCTTTTGCGGGATGCGCTATTCTGACATTAAAAACCTCACTTGGGGGAATATCACGGAGGATTTCCGGTTGAAATTCTCACAGCAAAAAACGCAGACCAAAAACGGCAAGCAAACAGGCGTAACCTATTTGCCTATGAATCCCCAGGCAATCGCTTTACTTGGCGAACGCAAAGCAGACGATTACAAGGTTTTCAGCGTTCCCACTCAACAAGCGTGTGATAAGGCCCTCAAGAACATTGGAACGAAACTGGAACTCAAAAAAACGCTCCATTTCCACATTGCCCGTCATTCGTTTGGTGTTATCTTACTCGAAAGCGGCGTTGATATTTACAAGGTCAGCAAATTGCTTGGTCATAAATCCGTTCAAACAACCATTAAGCATTATGCAAACATAACCGACAAGGGAGCTCGAGAAGCAATCGACAGCTTTCCCGAAATAAAAATCTAACCGCAATGACAAACATAGAAAGTATCATGATTGGCGATTTACGCCCTTTTAAATCAGACTCGAAAGGTGATGATTTTTATTCACCCGCCTTTCGTCAACTTGCTTCGGTTGAACCAAAGTTTCAACCGTGCTATAAAATCAATTTTCCTGCACCAATACTTTCCCCGAAAACAAAATACTACAAACGCCTTATTGATAATGACATTACAATCAAGCTAAATGAGTTGTTTGAATTGTTGGATGGCAATGGGGCTGATCTAATCCTTTTTCACAGGAAGAAGCTGTTTGAGTTGATAAAATCACACCTTGAGAGTATTCAGAAGTATATTGACTTTAATCAACATGATTTGAGTGAAATAACTTCTCGATATGCTGATTTCTCGAAAAATCTGCAACACAGCGAATGCACCTACATTTTCAACTATATGCTAACGGCTCTTATTCGTTGTTATCTTGAATTTCAGACACGTTACAAGCAGTTTATAGACGAAGACAGGCAATTCCTCATTTCAGATTTTTATACGCAGATGCTAAAGAAACAAATGCCTGAGAATACATTCATAACCGAAAACCCTGAAATTATTCAGATCGAAGAAACTCCACCTGTCAAAAGTGAGAAAAAGGGAAAATCCTCGATCGATAGCTTGTCGTTTCTTTATGTGCATTTGGATAAAAATCCGGAGGCAGTAACAAACCTTTTCAATTCATTGAAGGATGTTGTAAGATTAATTGACCCGCAAACACGTCTGACTGATTTCAAAAAAGTGTTTTCGGGAAAAGAAGTCATAACCCCGATTGTGTGGACGGGCACACCTACGGAACTGTATTTCTTCATAAAGTACATTCACAATATCCAAAGGTCGGTTGAAGATGCCAAAAAGCAACAATGGGCAATAGCCTGTCATTGTTTTATGGGAGAAAATGAAGTCCGTTTTGACAAATCAAAACTGAAAGCATTGAAAGACCCGAACCCTCAATCTGTTGAGAATATCAAGAAAGCTGCCAATAACCTTACGGTTTGATTGCTCTACGCTCTACTGTTCTAAAATACTTTTTGTTTTTGATAAGCTAATGGTTTCTTTCCATTAGCTTTTTTAGTTTCATATAGGACACTCTACGCTCTACGATGCACTCCGTAGAGTACTCTTTCACCCTGTAACACCCAGTATTTCAATATAATTTTGCCATGTCTTTGATACTCGAAGATGACATTGGCCAATGTCCATTTTCAATTTTAAATCCAAATTAAAATGGACGAAATTATTAAAAAGCTCATATCTATTGAGCAACGTTTGATTGAACAGAACCTTCTCCAAAAAGAGATTATCACTTTTGCTGAAGCCTGCTTGTACCTCGATTTAAGCAGTAGCCATTTGTACAAACTTACGAGCAGTAATACCATTCCGTGCTATTGCCCGCAGGGTAAGAAACTTTATTTCCGCCGTCCGGAACTTGATTTGTGGTTAACTCGTACTCGCTCTGCCTCAGTTGCCGAAGTGGAACAAAAGGCAGCCGATTACATTAGTGCCAAAGGAAGGAGGGCTAAACGATGAAAACCCCACTCATTTTAGCTGACATTCTGCAAGATTACTTCCAGTTCAGCCAGGAACCATTAGCCATTGAATTCAGAAAAAAATTCAAAATCGATGTCAACCTCGATGCTGTATCAAACGAAAAAGTTGAACTGATGTTAGACAATGCTTTTTTGGCTGACTGGATCGACAATCAGGATGTAATGCAGGCATTACACATTTCTCCCCGAACATTACAGACCTTGCGAAGTAATGGAACATTGCCCTACTCGCGGATTAATAACAAAATCTATTATTTGAAGCAAGATGTAGAGCGTATTCTTAAAAACAACTACTTGACGTACAGATTAAGAAACGGCTATGGAAAAACTAGATAAACAATCCGTTCTTGATAAAACTCATTACGGATTAGATATTTACGCACATATCTTGCGGATATATTATCCGGGTCAAACAGTCCTCTCCCTTTCGGGGAGGACTTGCGTCCCCGCCCGTAATCCGTTCAACGCCGACAAACCAACGTTGTTGGTTGCCATTGTTGATAATGAAGCCCGACACACCGACACCGATAATGCAATCGCTGATGGTAATGCGTTCGACTTTGCCGAACTCCATTACAAACTCAGCGATAAGGAGTTGTTGGAAGAATTAAACAGTGATATGCACTTGTACATTGGAGAGAAAAAGGAATTCTATTTACAAAATAAAATTGTTAAAAACGGCCTCCAAAGTCCTTTTAGTCTTCAAGTTTCCCCCTCTCAAAGTCAAAATTCCGTTTTTCTTTCTCCAAATGGAGAAAGTACCCAAAAGGGGATAAAGGTTGGAGGGGCCTCCTTCTCTTTCTTTAAAGCTCCCGTTCGAAATACAATTCCTCACAAGTCAATTTCCTTGCTCGATGCTTACAATTACATTGTTGGTGATTATGCAAAACAACGAACGGAAAAATTACGAACAATTCTTTCTCCCCTCTCTTTTGGAGAGAGACCGGAGGAAAGGTCTAGGGCTGCCCGGCAATTCAAAGCCTCAACATTCGATTACTGTACTTTTTCAGGACTGTTTACAACCCGCAACGACAAAGCTCTGGTAAATCATTCCGGCTTATTATGTATTGATTTTGACCACTTGCAAAGCGTTGATCTGCTTCGCAAGCAACTTTTGCAGGATGAATACTTTGATACGCAAATGCTTTTCGTTAGCCCTTCTGGCGATGGGTTAAAATGGATAATTCCGATTGATACCAAACAAACAACACACAGCAACTATTTTGCTGCGGTTGCAAACTACATTCTACAAACCTACGGTGTTGCGGTCGATAAATCAGGGCGGGACATTTCCCGCGCCTGCTTTCTTCCACACGACCCAAAGGCATTTATTAACCCGATTTATTTGAAATAGATATGAACAAGAAAACATTTAACCCAACAGATTGGCAACCCACAATACAAAATTCAACGCAGCATGTAGAGCCGTCACATGTGGCGGCTAATGATGATTTAGAATTGATTGTAAAACGTATTGAATCCACTGCCACCGATATTGCCCCCAATTATGCCGATTGGCGAGACCTGGGCTTTGCTCTCGCTGACGCTTTGGGCGAGAGCGGTCGTAATTATTACCACCGACTAAGCCGATTTTATCCGTCTTATTCGCAAAGCGAAACCGACAAACAATACTCCGCTTGCCTTGCTTCGCACGGTCACGGAGTTACAATCAAAACCCTTTACCACCTTGCTAAGTCAGTAGGCGTTGATGTTTCTGTTAAAAATCAAGGCAATCAAAAAAATCACACAAATCATAGTTCGGACAATGTTACTAAATCTCCAAATTGCCAAAATGGAGATATGGCAAAAGTGGCAAAACAATTCTCTTCTTCCGCAGAATCAGAGGGGCAAAAAGAGGCGTTACCCACATTTTCCGAAACAATCTATCCACTTTTGCCCGATTTTCTCCGGCAAATAACAAATTACGCAAACTCCGCCGAAGATGCTGACCTGCTTTTGCTTGGTTCTTTGGTGGTTACTTCCGCTTGCCTGCCCAATGTGTACGGTGTTTACGGCGGCGTTACTGTTTTTCCGAATCTCTTTCTATTCGTTACCGCCCAAGCCTCGGCAGGGAAAGGGCGTTTATCGCTATGCCGCCGATTGGTCGAACCCATACACCGCCAGTTGCGTGAGACCAACAAGCTGGAATACGAAGAATACAAACGCCAACAAGCCGAATACGTTGCCAACAAAAAAAATCCCGATACCGAACAGCCACAAGAACCACCCTTGAGAGTACTTTTTGTCCCGGCAAATAGTAGTGCGACTGCCGTTTTTCAAATCCTAAACGACAACAATGGTGTGGGTTTGATGTTTGAAACCGAGGGCGACACACTCGCCCAGACTTTCAAAAGCGAACACGGTAACTATTCCGATGGATTCCGCAAGGCGTTTCACCACGAAAAAATCTCGTACCTCAGGCGTAAAGACCGCGAATATGTTACACTCGAACTCCCCAAACTTTCGGCTCTTTTATCCGGTACACCCCGACAGGTGCAAAGCCTCATTCCCGATGCCGAAAACGGCTTATTCAGCCGTTTTATATTCTATTTTATGAATATTCGTTACGAGTGGAAAGACGTGTTTGCAGGAGAAAACGGGCAAACACTCGACCACTATTTCGACCATTTGGGCATACAATTTTACGACTTGTACAAATGCCTGGAAAGTCAGGCTGAACCAATGCGTTTTTGTCTGACAGTTTCACAGCAACAGCAGTTCAACAGCTACTTTGAGCAAACTCAAATTCAGTATATTGAACTTTGCGGAGAAGATTACATTGGTACAGTGCGCCGCCTTGGTCTGATTACTTTCCGTTTGGCAATGATTCTCACAGCAGTTCGGATAATGGACACCGGTGAGCTGCGCTCTCCATTGATTTGTAACGATACTGATTTCAATATCGCCATGGAAATGGTGAAAGTACTGGTTCAACATGCTGCGCATGTTTTCCAACAACTCCCTACCGACACAGCCACCAAAGTACAACCCAATCAGAAACAACAGTTCCTGAACATGCTCCCCGCTGAATTCGACCGCCAGACTTATCTGGCGGTTGCTCAGAAGCTAAATATTCAGCCGAAAACAGCCGAAAAACAAATTGCCCGTTTCGCCAAAATAGGCTTAATCAACCACTTTGCACATGATAAATACCGCAAATAACGAATGTCGGAACTTGGTCAAAATAGCTGTATTTTTTTCGCTTATTTTCTTTTTGACACAAGTTGTCAAAATTGAATATTTTCTTTGCACTTTAATGTTGAAAACTTTTCTTTTGGGTCTATTTTATTTGTGAATAATTGTTTATCTTTGCCATATTCTGACAATTCACGAAAATAAAAGTCTAAAACAAAACGATTATGCTATTCGCAAATAAAATCAGACGATTAAGAGAGGAACAACAACTGCTCCAACGGCAATTGGCAGCGGCATTAGAGATTGACACGCCAATGTATAGCAAGATTGAGCGGGGAGACCGTCCTGCCAAGCGAACACAGGTTGTTGCTCTCGCAAAATTGCTCTCTACTGACGAAACAGAACTGCTTACCCTTTGGCTGGCAGACAAAGTAACTGAAGTATTAGATAATGAGAAAGAGTTGGCGGGTAAGGCGTTGGAAATAGTTTTGAAAAATACTTTGAGTAGATGACAAAAAATCTAATATCGTGTTAAATGAATTTTATCATAATGAGCTGATAACCAAATATTCAGATTTTAAAGACTATGATAGGTTATCTGATATTTCTGCTACAATAATTTTGAAAAATTATAGTAGCAAGAATATTCATTTCAATTTTCCAAGGGGTTATAATTTAAACAGAATTATAAATCTGCTTTATAAAGTATTTGCTAAAGAGATTTTTAAAAAATTTCCAGATTTCCCACCAGATACCTGTACTAAGGTAAAAAGAATTGGAGGATCAAAAAAGGATATTTTTACAATTCAAACAGTCCAAGATGATAAGGTTTTATTGATTAATACAATTGATAAGTCGTTAAAGATTACACTAAATTATGAGGTGTTCCTAAAAAGATATATTCCAGTCCAACAAAACGCTCAAAAAGGCGTATTGTTGAATATCCAAAAGTACTTTTCAAGCATAAATGAACACGATTTTCTGCCAACTTATTTCTCTAAAAAGCTTGTCTTGATTGCTGGTCAAACAATATGGAATAACTTGGAAGATAAAAATTACATACCTTCTATTTATTTGCCGAATTCAAGAGAGGGTGAAAGGACTTTATTAAAGTCCATTCCCGCATTGGAAGATTGTTTAGTTTATGTTGCCCCAAAATATGAAGTTTGCTACGAAACTCTTCTCAAAAGAAATATTGGGGTAGATACTATTATAATTTGTGATACAGATTTAAATTCCCTCACTCAAATCATTCAAGACCAAACAAAATATAAATTTAAAATTATTGGACTCTCAAATGAAAGTGAAGTCCCCAAATTAGATAATACATTAACTTGGAATTGGCTAAAAGAAGAAATTGATGCTGTCGAACATAAAACTACTAATAAAATTGAAATTGTCGAGATAGAAGATTGTCAGTTTGCAAACCTGTTTCAAAACTTTGAGCGAGCAAGATTATTCGTTGCTAATTTAGAATATCCTATAAAATTAGCCAGCTATGGATATTATCTTCGGCTTGCATTTAACGCTTTACAAAATGATAATTTTGACTATGCCTTATATCGCCTCCAAACAAATAAAGAATTAGAGAAAAATGAAGGAGGATACACAGTAGAGTTTTTGTCGGAAAATAACCCGAAATTGGCATTAAAGAATTTGATTCAATATTTGAAAGATAAAACACATAAAATTAATAAAATTAAAGAATTATGGGAACTAAGTAATCGGAAATTAGTAATAGTAGCAGATCGTCAAGATGTTGACTTTATTAAGGAGAGATTGAAGACCACTCATAATATTCTCACTTATACGGAATTAAAGAAGCAGTTAAAAAGTGATACGCTTAGTAGTAAAACACTACTATTCTATTCTTTTGATGGCACGAAAAAAGAGTTTGATTTTATATATAGTTTAACCAACAATATTATGTTTGTGCTTTACGAGCAAGAGCATAGTTTGTTCAAAAAACAATTGCAGAACTACAAATCAGGCATTGACAGTGAATTGACAAGTAATAATAGACTTGCTTTGTCAAGAATCAAGTATGATCCTATTGTTGAACCAATAGTAAATATAAGTCCAACATTAGAAGATATAATCAACAAATTGGATGAGCGTTCACAGAAGGCGTATGACAATTATAAAGATGATGGAGACAGCCTATTAGATGATGTGGAAGAAAGAGTCTCCTACCAACTTAGATTATCAAATGGAGACATTGTCGATTTAGAAAGTAATGAGACTGTTTTTGATTTTGAAGGTAAATTAATTAAATCATATAGATTGAAACTTGGCGATAAAGTTCGCATTTATCCGAGGGAACAGTTAGCCGAAAATCTATTTCAGATTGCAGTTGATGTAGAACCTGAGAAATTCGGTGAAATAGGAGAACACTCTTTGTGTTGGCAGGAAATATTGAAAGTTTTTGACAATGTATTCTCTTGTAGGGAATCTTTATATAATGAGTTGCAAAAATACGGGTTAAAGGTTCTACCTGCTACTGTTGATGCTTATTTTGCGGGTAAGAGAAAGTTTCCTATGTATAATTCTGATTTACACGCAGTTTGTGCATTGGCAGACAATGTGATGCCTGAAGGAAATTTTGTAGAGGAGATGTTTCCTTTATTAAAGAAATCTAAACGGCTATACAACAGCACGATGATTGCATTAGGACGAGGAATTAAACAAGAGATACAGCAATTTTTGAAAGATAAAGTTATAGGGGAAATTTTATATAAGAAAAATTTCACAAAAGAAGCCTTACAGCAATTCATTGAGGAATATATGCCATTATTAACAATAGTAAAAATAGAGGAGGTTGGCAATGAACAATAGAGACAAAGTAATTTCACGAGTTCAAAAAGAATTGATTGGTCCCGGATCTGATTTATTTGAGTGTGCGGACAAAGTAAATTTCTCGGACGAAATTATCGCCGACAAGCCCCTTTTGCGTTATTTTTCAGGCATTTTATACCCGAAACAAACCGCTCTTGGCGATTTTGTTGAAGATGATGATGAAGGCGACGAAACCCCGATTGAAATTGCCGAAGACAAAAGTGATAATTCTAAAGAAACTAATGATACAATACAACCAGTAATTGCCAAAGAAGATGACAAAGAGGTTCAATATTCTGCAAGTACATTTTTTCCTTCGCAATACGGTATTTCGTTTTCCGTTTCGGGCGATTGTCCCGAAATTAAAGTCAAACTTTCATTTGGTAACTACAAAAAAGCAAAGGCAAAAGAAATTGCAATCATTTACAATGGAGATATTGTAAATGCTGACAGTGGTAACAATTTACTTGAAGAAACAGGACTTTCTCAGTTTGTTGAATATGACACTGAAAAGAAAATCTTAAAACTGACAAAAGACTTAACAAAAGAGCAAAAACAACTACGGAACAGTTGTTTGACTGAACTTGGTAAACAAACAACCAGAGAAAATGCTTTGTATAAGTCCCTTACAAAACTCTTTTTTAAAGACAAGTATAAACGTAACGATAATCAAGTTGAGATAACAGTTTCTTCTGAGGATATAAAAGAATCTGAAAATCAGCATTATGAAGTTCTATTATCAGAAATTCCAAATGTAAATAGCGATTTATGGTGGAAAAGTAAAAATGAATCATTAAAAGACAAATTAAAACTACATATTAAATTTTACGAGCAAGCGAGCAACAAATATGTAGTTAAAGTGTTTGTAGAAAACACTTTACTTTTTCCTCGTACAAAATTTGTTATTGCCAAAGAGACTCTTAATCAAGCTTGTTTGTTTCAAACAGAAATAAAAGTTGAAACACCTTATTTATTGCCTTTCAACGATTATAAAAGCAATCTGTACAAATCGGAAGAGGACAGAATGTTGGACTTTTTATACAGAAAAAAATTATCTTATGGTATTGGACACAACACCGCCTGTACTTGGGAGAATTGCGAGGATGATACAAAAAAGCCGGCTTGGGTCAGTTCGACCTTTTTACCTCAATTCAATGTTAAAAGTCAAAGCACTGACATAGAGAGTTTTGATAAAAAGTTGTTAGAGATTAAACAAATGTCAGAATTCAATACTGACACAGGGATAATCATTTCAAATCTCAAAAAGTTATCTGACACCTATTCTCAATGGATTGAAAATGAGGAAAATGAAACAAATTCATTCAACTCTGAGAAGAAATCTTTAGCTCAATCTAACATTATAAAAAGTAAGATAATCCTAAGTCGGATGTTGAAGGGTATTGCATTATTAGAAAAAAACCAAAATGCAATGAGAGCTTTTCAATTGGCAAATACTGCGATTTATTTGCAGATGTACCAAAATCAATGGCACTTCAGCAAGCAAAAAGACGGATTTGAAGCATTTGAAAGAAATGAGAATCCACAATTTGCCTATTCTGAATATGCAACAAAAGACTATCCCAACCCAGACAAAGTTCCAAATTGGCGACCTTTTCAATTAGCGTTCATTTTGCAATGTTTGCCGTCTTTTATTGAAGAAAAGTCGGAAGATAAAGATTTAGTCGATTTACTATATTTTCCGACAGGCGGTGGTAAAACGGAAGCATATCTGGCATTGTCGGCATTTTTGATATTTTGGAGAAGATTACAATATCCGAATAATTACGGCGGCGTAAATATTATAATACGCTATACTTTGCGTCTGCTTTCGGCTCAACAATTTGAAAGAGCCACAAAATTAATTTTAGCTTGTGAGTTTATCCGTAAAAATCATTCTGATTTAGGAAATGAGCGAATCACAATTGGGTTTTGGGTAGGAGGCTCAACAATTCCAAACCGAATAAAGAGTAATGATAATAATTGTGCTGAGAAGAAGCTACAAAATGTACAAGATAGACTAAATAAAAATCAACCTGCTATCAATCCATTTCAGTTATCTAACTGTCAGTGGTGTAATGCAAAAATAATAAGTAAAACACAAGCAACCGGAAATCCAATTATCGGACACCGAATAAGTAGAAATCATTTGACAAGTTATTGTTTGAACCCAAATTGTGAGTACTCAGAGAGCAATGATGGGTTTCCAATCGTTTTGATAGATGAAGATATTTATGAGAATCCACCGACAATGCTGTTTGCAACCGTTGACAAGTTTTCCCAATTAGCCTGGAAAGGTGAGGCAACAAGTCTGTTTAATTACAACAATAATCGTAAACCTGAACTAATTATACAAGATGAGTTACATTTATTGAGTGGTCCTCTGGGTAGTTTAGTAGGGTTGTTTGAAAATGTAATTTTGTCGCTTTGTACCACTAACACACAAAAGCCTAAAATCATAGTTTCTACGGCAACGGTTAAAAATGTGGAAGAACAAGTAAAAGGCTTATATAGCCGAGATGTTCAAATTTTTCCACAAAATATAACAAATGCTGATAATACATTTTTTTCAAAAACAATGCCAACAAGTAAGCGGCGTTATGTGGGAATTTTGCCTACTGGCAAAACCCAAACAATGGCTACTTTACGACTTAATGCTGCATTACTTTATGCTCGTTTGGAGTTATGGAAGAATAATGCAAACAAAATCGAAGCAGATCAATTTTGGACAATACTTTCTTATTTCAAAAGTTTGAAACACATTGGTCGATTTGCTAATAAAATTTCAGCGGAATTAAAGCCTGAAATCAAACAACTTCAAGTCCGTTATTTGTTGAACCAATCACCTTATGACCATAATTATGATAATCTATCAAATCAAAATCTGGAGCTGACAAGTCGAATATCCAATGAAAAGATAAAAAGGAATTTAGATAAGTTAAATATATCGTTTGACGGCAATCTGAATAAATATAGAAAATCATACGACATTGTTTTGGCTACCAATATGATAAGTGTAGGGCTTGATGTAGGCAGGTTAAACATTATGCTAATGAATGGGATGCCACCAAATACGGCAGAATACATTCAAGCAAGCAGCCGTGTTGCCAGAGAAAATGAAGGAATTGTATTTAGTTTGTTTGACCCGAACAACACAAGGGATTTGTCCTATTTTGAAGACTTTGTTCCATTTCATAAAACATTTTACAAACAAGTAGAGCCAATAAGCGTAACTCCATTTGCTGAAAATGCTTTGGATAAAATGCTATTTACTTCAATTGTAACATACTTTAGGCACAAATTGGGATTTGCGGACAATAAAATGCCGTATGCTTTAATTGAGAATAATAACAAGCAAACTCTTACCAATGAACTAAATACAATTTTCAGCTCTCATTCTTTTGCAGATAGTGAAGATAATCAACTGATTGTTTCTGAAATTGCTAACCTACTTGAAGAATGGAAAATTAAAATTCAAAAAAGCCCGGCTCCAAGTCGAGACGGAGGATTGTATTACTATGGCGGTAAGCAAGAAACAGATAAAAAGAAGAACCTGTTGAAACCAATTCAAGAAAGAATAAATGCAGACGATAAGCTGATAGCAATGCAATCAATGCGGAGTGTCGAGCCAAGTGTAAGTATTAAAATAAATAGGAATTAATTATGGCAGAGAAAATTAATCACGGAAAAAGCAAAATGATTTCGAGCTATGGTGGTGTTGGCTCTGTAATTGATACGCCTGATGCGTCAATCATTATCGAAACATTTGATAAGTGGGGTTATCCGAGCTTCTGCGACCAAGAAATACAAAAACATATAATTTTAGATGATCGGTTAGTAAATCGTCTGCGGACTCGTTTCCCGAAATTGAAACACCTGGTATCTATACCTGTTGAAGAAGATGGATGGAAAACTGATGTACAGCCACAAGCAAATTATTTTCCAAAATGGTTTTACTGCCCAAGCTGTCACCGATTTATGGATATTAAAGATTGGAAGAGGCATTGGCAAGGGCGACAAGAATTTGATTTGCAATGTTTCAACCCTGACTGTAAAGGTGAACATTTAGAACAAGTTCGCTTTGTAATGACTTGTGATAATGGTCATATACAAGATTTGCCTTGGGAGTATTGGAATCACCGTGAAAAAATAATAGAGCAAGAGGAAAATACAGAGGAAGATAATGACCAAGAAAGTAAAGGCAAATCTAAGCTTATTTTGAAATATGAAAAATGCTGCGTAGAACAGGAACTATACTATAAAATAAGTAACGAGAACACCGATTTATCAGGTATTCATATTGAATGTAAAAAATGTGGTAAAAAAGAAACATTGAAAGGGATTTTTGGCTTCTCCCAGAAATGTGGAGGTCGTAAGTACTGGTTAGGTTTTCAGAATGGACAATATGCAGGTGATTTATGTGAGCAAAAAGTTACAGTTAAGATTAAAACAAGCAACAGTATTTATTATTCCAATACGCTGAGTAGTTTGTGGATACCCGAAAAACAAATTCTTAATCTCACGCCAGAAGTCCGAACACGGATAGATGCAATTGTTAATGATGAAGAATTTGAACAAAAAGACTTGGAAAAATTTTCAAGACAAAACAGCATTCCAATTGAAATAATTAACCAGTATTTAGACGGTTCCGATATTTCTTATATTCCCGATATTGTATATCGTCAAGCAGAATATGACTATTTCTTAAATCAGCAGCAACCGGAAGATAAATCTATCAGATTTCGTCAAATAAATGTAAAAGACAAACTTGATGGTTTTGACCTATTAGTGAAAATAGATAGATTGAAGAAAATTACTGCGCAAACGTCTTTTACTCGAAACCAACCCATTGATACAGATAGTATTTTGATAGATCCCGAAAGTGGTAATTATCAGTATAATGTTAAGTCACAATCTGTTTCAGTAAATAGCTTTGAAACTCGTTTATTGCCTGCGGTCGAGAACTATGGCGAAGGTATTTTGTTCGTTTTAGACGGACAGAAACTCATAGAGTGGGAAAACAACGAAATAATAAAACAGCGTATCGAAAAAATTAAAAATAACGCCACAGAGTCAGATTGGCAAATACACAAAATCAAAGCAAAAACGCTTACTGCAAGAGAAATGCTAATACACACTCTTTCGCATTTGTTCATTCGTGAATTTGAATATGTTTGTGGTTATCCAATGTCTTCTTTGCAAGAGCGTTTATATGTAAGTCCAAATATGAAGGGATTTCTCATTTCTGCTTATGATGGAACTGACGGATACTTGGGTGGTTTGACAAAACTTTGCAACAATCTTGAGAAGCTACAAAATATAATAAAAAGTGCTTTGATGAGAGCCAAGGACTGTTCTCTTGACCCTATTTGTTACGAAAGTGAAGGACAAGGTGTTGCTCAACTAAATTTAGCTGCGTGTCATTCTTGTACATTGATTCCTGATACGAGTTGTGAAATGAGCAATTTATTTTTAGATAGAAGATTGGTGATTGATAAGAAATATGGATATTTTAACAACTAAGCTGACATTATTGTTGATATGAATCTACCAACAGATAAAAACCTCGACACGAGATTATTGGCACAAATCTACAATAATACAGTAGCCACATACAAGTTTTATTGGTTTGTGGCTATTCTTGATATTGTGGTAAAGGAACAACGCCGACAAATTTCTGTATGGGAAATCATTGTTGGTATGATAACAGAGGCGTGGTATCCTATTCACTATTTTAGGTTGTCTTTTGGCAAATCGGATTCGTTGTTTGACAGGACAATAACTATCCAGCAAGAATTGAAAATCCCGATAGATATAAATAAAAATGAGCTGAAATCTTTATTGTTAAAGCATTTAGAAGACAGGGAATTTAAAAGGATAATACGGGTTTTCAAACAAAATGTTCCATATTGGTTTTTGTCGCCTTGGATAAAAAGTTACGACCCACGCGATGTGATGTTTCTTTCCCAATCATTTCTGAATGATTGCCCTTACGCTATTAAGGGGGAAGTGATTGAGGTAAATCCCAAATGGGAACAGTATCTCAATGACAATTATCTGATATTACGAGATTTTACTTTTTGGAATTTGACTGTTTTTCTGCAAAAGCGAAATCCAAACGTACCTGATGTTCCTTCAAAGTTAGTCAAACCTATTTTGCGTGATTCTCTTGTGAAACAACGGCATTTTTGGGATACTTACATTGATATAAATGGCTCAATAAAATGTATCTACACGGGAAAGGAGTTGTACAAAAACAATTATGATTTAGACCACTTTGTGCCGTGGAGTTTTGTTTCGCATAATCTATTATGGAATTTATTACCTGCTGATTCAAGTATTAATTCTTCGAAAAGCAATAATTTGCCCTTGTTAGACGAATATCTTCGTCCATTTGCCAAAATGCACCAACAGGCAATTCAAGTGATTTATCCGAAAAACCATAGCAACAAAATTCTTGAAGATTACCTCACGTTGCACGATTCATTGTCGGATTTGGTGCAACTTTCAGAAATTGATTTTTTGAATGTCTTTCAGAAAACTTTTTCACCAATGGTTCAGATTGCCGAAAATATGGGTTTTAAGTACTGGCAAAAATCGTTACAGCTATGAAAAAGATTGTCAACAACCCACATTTAACAGCGATAGAAAGAACTTCAATGTCGTTTCCAACTCGCTGGTTGAAACAGAATAATCTGCTAAAAGGTGAAATTCTGGATTACGGTTGTGGGTTTGGCTTTGACACCGACCAACTCAAAGAACAAGGATTTGACATTGTGGGTTACGACAACTATTATCGCCCAAATTATCCACAAAAACGCTTTGATACAATAATTTGCAATTATGTATTAAATGTATTAGAGCCGAACGAACAGGCGGAAGTTTTGATGTCAGTGTCCGAATTGCTAAAGCAAACAGGTAAAGCCTATTTTGCTGTCAGAAGAGATTTGAGAAGCGAAGGTTTCCGAACGCATTACGTTCACAAACAACCTACATATCAGAGCAATGTTATTCTTCCTTATAAAAGTGTATTTTCTAATGAGAATTGCGAAATTTACGAATACCAGCATTATAACCAAATAGTTAGGGAAGATAAAAATTGCCCTTTCTGCAACCTTGCTTCAAAGGTGGAGCTGATAAGTGAAACGGCAACGGCAGTAGCATTTCTGGACAGTTTTCCTGTAAATCCCGGACACACATTAATTGTACCCAAGCGGCATATTGCCAATTATTTTGAACTTACCATTCACGAGCAACGTGCTTTGTGGTTGGTTGTAAACCGTTGTAAAATGCTTATTCAAAAACGGTTTAATCCTGATGGCTTTAATGTCGGTCTAAATGTTGGCGAAACGGCAGGACAAAGCATTTTTCACGTTCATATTCACCTGATACCACGTTATAAAGGAGATGTTGAAAGTCCGAGAGGTGGCGTGAGAGGTGTGATACCAAGTAAACAGAGTTATTGAATTTGTAAACAATATTAATTTATGCCCG